>CANJVS010000018.1 GCA_947477755.1 Verrucomicrobiaceae bacterium
CGCTGCGCGTGGACATGCGCACCACGCCTGGCCTGAGTCGCGCGGGTGGCGCACTTACCGTGCTCAGGGAGTTTGTTCAGCGCATTGATCCGACGGCCACGATCGAACCACTGCCGGAGTCCTTACCGCTGGACACAGATGCGGAGAATCCATTTGTGAAGCGTCTGATCCATTGTGGAGCCAACCTCACCGGCGCACCCTGGTTCTGTGACGCGGCGTTTCTAGCCGCAGCAGGTACACCTGCGATTGCCATCGGCCCGGGAAGCATTGCGCAAGCGCACACAAAAGATGAATTCATCCGCACGCAGGATCTGGAAGATGGGGTTGCTTTATTCAAGCATTTCATTGCACAACTAGCCAGTTAGACCATGAAACGCCCGGCCTGGATCATCATCGGTCTGCTGGCGCTGGTATCAGCGATCTTGCTTTTGAGAAACAACCGGACCGAAAGCCGCGGGTTTTGTCTGCCGCTGCCTGATCTGAACAACTTCATGATGCCAAAGCCCACGATTTCACTCCCCTACCCTGCTCCGCCAACACCTGAGGCGTGGTCGAAACTGCCGCCCGCAGACCGCTTGGCCAACATCCACTCACGAGTGAAGCCGCTGCTGGTGGAAGAGATGCGAAAGCAAGGCTTCCGACTTGGTGCTCCGACATTTCTTCGTGGATTCAAAGAAGATCGTGAACTGGAGCTGTGGTTGCAGACATCACAGGGCTGGGAACGTTTCCGTAACTATCCGATTGCCGCGCTTTCTGGCAGCCTTGGGCCAAAACTCAGCGAGGGCGACGGACAAACACCGGAGGGTTTTTATGCAGTGAACTCCTCCCTGATGAATGCGAACAGCAAGTATCATTTGGCGATGAATATTGGTTATCCCAATACCTGGGACATTCAGCATCAGCGCACCGGTAGTTACATCATGATCCATGGCGGCAACGTAAGCATCGGCTGCCTGGCGATGACCGATCCGGTGATCGAGGAGCTTTACCTCATCGTCGAGGCCGCACTCGCGGCCGGACAATCCGAGGTGCCGGTGCACCTGTTTCCGGCGCGGATGACGAACGAGCGTATGAAGGCTGCCGAATCAGAGGCTGCTGTCTCTTTTTGGAAAGAGTTGCAGCCTGTGTATGAGGCATTTGAGGCCACCCATCTGCCACCCGCAGTGACGGTGGTCGGCGGGGTCTATCGCGTGCAAAAGTGAAACCACCTCCAGTCCGCCCGCGAAGGCTACTGAATGTCCAGTTCCGGCTTGAAGTCGGCGGCGTGGTATGAACTCCGCACAAGCGGGGCACTTGCCACGTGACGAAAACCCTTTTTCCGCGCGATCTGCTTGTAGTTCTCGAAGGTGTCCGGATGGATGTATTCGATGACCGGCAGATGCTGCGCTGAAGGCCGCAGATACTGTCCGAGCGTGAGCACGGTCACGCCATGCTCCAGCAGGTCATCCATTGCCTGAAAAAGCTCCACTTCAGTTTCACCAAGGCCAAGCATGAGACCGCTCTTGGTCGCGCATTTGCTACCGATTTCAGCGGCGATTTCACGAGCACGTTTGAGCACATGCAGACTGCGGTGATATTGCGCCCTGCTGCGCACCAGGGGAGTCAGACGCTCGACGGTTTCCAGGTTGTGATTGAAGATGTGGGGCCGCGCTTTCATCACGACTTCCAGCGCGTCGTCCTTGTCATTGAAGTCGGGCACCAGAATCTCGATGGTGATCCCGGGAACTGCTGCGCGGACAGCCTCAATGGTTTGAGCGAAATGGTCGGCACCACCATCCTTCACATCATCGCGAGCCACGGCCGTGATGACGATGTGGTTCAAACCCAGTCGCTTCGTAGCTTCAGCCACGCGCTGTGGTTCATCCGCTTCCAGAGCGAAAGGCTTGGCCGTCTTTACCGCGCAAAAGCCACAGGCTCGCGTGCAACGGTCGCCTGCAATCATGAAGGTGGCGGTTCCCTGGCTCCAGCACTCCCAGCGATTTGGACACTGGGCTTCTTCACACACCGTGTGAAGTTTCAGGTCGGAAATCAGGGATTTAGTGCTCCAGAAGACCGGATCACGGGGAAGCTTCACCCGGATCCATTCAGGTTTCTTTTCCGTGTGCAGAGCGGGGTCGATTTTGCATGCCATGAGGATGCTACGAATGTCCCGCTCAGGTGCGATGACAACCAAGGATTGAGCCTTGTGGCAAGAATTTTGATGAACCGCCGGGTATGCGCCAGATCAGATTGTGGGCCAGGCCCGGTCGATGGAGCGGCGCTTGTAGAGAAACTCAAACATGTTCCCTTCATGCGGCTGATCCCAACTGATGCTCATGGTGCTGAGAGGGCCGAGATTGAGGCGATCGATGCTAGGGCACTCAAGCAGAGCTTCGGTGAATACCGGGTCCTGGGTGATGGCCGTTACGATGAGTGAATAACCGATCTTTGAGAGCACTTCGCTTTGCGGCACTTCGACAACACTGGCGTAGGGGCAGAGAAACTCGCGATTGGCCAGCGGGTGGTTGAAGTTGTCACAATGAATGATGGTCGGGCGCAGGAAGGTGCCTCCCTGAAACTCCACCTTGCGTGGACCATTGCGATACTTGGCGGTGACGTCTTCCGCACCAGGCGTGTTGGCGAGATCGGCATCGATCGCTGAATCAATGTAGTCGGCCATCTTGGTGTTGGCAAAGCCGGCAAGACGGGCGTTTTCATCATCGCTCGGCAGCGGTTGGACAGGACCAAGGCGCTGGGCGATGGCATCGGCGATCTCTTTGCCATATTTAGGCACAAGCACGGCGCTGGCATTGATGCAGGAACGTCCGCCATTGTCGCTGATTGAGCTGACCATGACGTCGAGATAATCCTTCCAGTTTTCAATCTTGTCCTCGCCAATGATGATCTTGCTCCAGCCTGGGCCATGAACCTGAACGGAGGGATTGCCTTCATACATCTTGGCCATGGCGACATCGCCAAAGACAAGATTTCTGCCGCTGAGCTTGACGACCTCTCCACTGCCTTCGTGGTCGGTGGGATAGAATCCGAAGGCCTCAGGCGGCGCTCCAGCTGCAATGAAGGATTGGATCAAGCGGAACGGAGTCCAGGGCTCTTCGCGGCCAGGCTTGATGATCACAGGAATTTTTAACGCGATGGAGGGCAGCCAGAGAGAGTTCACGGCTGGCGAATTACTCGGCATGATGAGCCCAAGGCTGCTCGTGGTCGGGAAGTAGGAAACTGGGCAACCAGCCTGAGTGCCGAAGCCTTTATCAATGACGCTCATGTCGAGGCCACGTGAGAGTCCGTTGAGGATCATCTCCATGTGGGTCAGTGCGTAATGCAGCTTGGTCATGTTTCGCTTCACCATGACGTATGGCAGACCGCTGGTGCGGGAAAGCGTGGCAATGTAATCCTGCGGACTCTGAGTGTGCCCCCTGTCACCGAGTGGCAGGGTGCCATTGAGGAAGAGATCACCTGCTTTGGCCGTGATTTCGATGAGTTCGGCGACGGTGAATTTCTTCAAAGCCGCGCGCGCTTCACTGATGCGGCCAAGATCCTTGCGGACGATGCCGGCATTCACCTGGCTGACTTCGGCGCAGACTTCGCCGGACTTGTGATCTTTGACCTGAACTTTGTCGAGTGACTCGTAGGGGCGACCTTTGCGTAGAGCGGGGAGATGGGGGATGGACATGGGAGGATGGAAAATTGTTGCGGATGCCCGCAGAACCGGGCGGAGAAAACTGGCGGTGCAGGCCGGGTCTTTCAGCCCATCGGATTCACGAGCGTGCCGATGCCGTCGATGGTGATTGCCACAATATCGCCGGATTGCAGTGTGAATTCATCACCCGGGACGATGCCGGTGCCGGTCATGAGCAGCGCACCCGTCGGGAATGTGTTGTCACGGTAGAGAAAGCCAGCCAATTCCGAAGGTGTGCGCTTGAGTTGGGAAATCGGAGTTTCCCCGGTGAAAACCGGCTCACCAGCGCGGCTGATGGTGATATGAATCTTTGTTTCTGAGGGAAGCAGGTCGCGGGTGATGTTCAGGCAGGGTCCAGTGGCGGCGCAGAGTTTGAAGCATTTGGCCTGGGGGAGGTAGAGCGGATTCTCCCCCTCAATATCGCGGCAGGAAAGATCATTGCCGATGGTGTAACCGATAACCTCTCCACGGGGGTTGATGACGAGAGTCAGTTCAGGCTCAGGCACCATCCATTTCGAATCACTGCGCAAATGCATGGCCTGGCCAGGATTAGCCACGCGCTGCGGGGTGGCTTTGAAAAAAATCTCAGGACGCTCTGCGGCATAGACGCGATCATAAAAACTGCCGCCTCCGGCATCTTTACTTTCCTCCATCCGCGCTGTGCGACTGCGATAGTAGGTGACTCCGGCTGCCCATACCTCCTGCGTGCCGATGGGCGCCACGACAGATTCCGGCGCCGGAGCGGAAACGGGCAAACTGGTACCAGCCAGGCCGGCGAGATAGCTGTGCAGATTTTCATGAGCGATCAAACCGTCCCAATCCTGATCGGGAAGACGGTACCAATGATCGGTATGCAGATAGATGCCTTGAAGGGTGCGATAGAGATGCATGAGAACGGCGAGATTAGCGGTGCCAGGCGGAGTGTCAAACCGGCAGCATGTCTCCTTGATCACTCGGAATCCCCGACTAACGCAGAAGAGATGAAACTCTCCAAGAAAGCCGAATACGCCTTGCGCGCAGTGCTAGCGATGGCCCGCGCTCCGGAGACGACCACCTTTGCCATTCAGGATATCGCCACGAGTGAGCACATCCCGCTCAAGTTCCTTGAGCAGATCCTGCTGATGCTGAAGAATGGCGGACTGCTGCGCAGCAAGCGTGGCGTGGGTGGTGGCTACCAATTTCAGAAGATGCCTTCTCGCATCACTCTGGGTGAGGTGATCACACTGATTGATGGCGCTTTCATACCGATTCCATGCGCGGCAGGAGACGCATCGACCTGCGAATGTGGCATCCCTGGCGGTTGTGGACTGGGGCAGACTTTAGGCATGCTGCGTGATCAGGTGAATGCATGGCTAAACACCACGACGCTGGCACATGTGTTGGAGAGAGAAAAACGTGACTCGGTCACCTTCGAAATTTGAACCGACTTCGCATTTGCCACAGGAACGAAAGACGGCATGATCGCGTTCACCATGAACCACACCGTCTATTTCTGGCTTAAAAATGACCTGACCGCAGAGCAACTGGCTACATTTGAGACCGAGTTGAGCAAACTGCCAAAGATGGGATACATCGCTTCAGGTTCAGTCGGCAAACCTGCTCCGACGGAAAAACGGCCAGTAACCGATCACAGCTTTAGCTACACACTGACACTGAGTTTCAAGACCATGTCTGACCATGATTTTTATCAGAAAGACTGCCCTGACCACAAACGCTTCGTGGACACCTGCAAACCGTTTTTCGAGCGCGTGATCGTGTACGATTCCATACCGCTTTAGTAAATGCGTCTTCAGGCAGCCTCTGAAGGGGCTGCAATAATGAAGACTCAGAACCGATCACAGCCTTAAAAAAGCGCGCTGACGATACAGCCATAGGCAAAGCAACCAAAGGACAGCGAGAATGCTGGCCTTTTCGATGACAGGTCCCCAAGGCTGAGCAAAAAGGGAAGCCATGCCGTGCTTGGCAAGTTGCTCGCGAATCCAACCAGCGGCGAGACTGTGCATGACATAAATAAAGATGCTGTTCATGCCCACGACAACGAGCGGGAAAACGAGGCGCTTCTGCCCGGCAATCTCAACGAGCCAATAGAAGAACGTCAGCATGACGAGCACCCATCCACCGCTGAAAAGCACCCAGGATGGCGTCCATAGACGCTTCACAATAGGGCAGGCAACAATGCCAATAACCGTCCCGAGAAGCAGGCAAACGGCAGCTGCGGCAATCAATCGCCCACATTTTTGCCCGGGACTGCGCGCACTCGTGAGCAGAAAATTTCCAGTCACGGCACCACCGAGCATCGTGGCGAGGGCTGGCACAAAATTCAGCGTCGTGTAGCCCCCTGTGTTGGTGATGAAGGGCTGGGCCTGAGGAAGAAGATTGAGAAACCAGCGATCAAAATCAGCAGCAGCATTCAGCCCCTTGCTCCAGTGACCAAACAAGCCCGGCAACAGATCTTTATCCGAGGCGCCGACGGCAGCAAAATCAAATCCTGGACCAGGCAACGGGTGCTGGAAGAACCAATACCAGTAAACGGTCAAAATAAGGATAATGGCCGCGATGCAATACTCCCATCCAAAGCGTGCCAGGATGAAGAGAAAAACGTAACCAAGTCCTATTTGAGCGAGCACGTTGGTAAAAACCCAGACCGTCTGGGTGTCCTTGGCGCGAGTAGAAAGCACCACCGCCAGCAGGACCAGAATGACGGCACGCATAAAGGCATGACAGGTAAGGCCAAAGAACCCCTGCCCCGCCTCTTTTCTCCGCCTCACGGAAAGCGGCACAGAAATACCAACCATGAACATGAAACTTGGCTGAATAAGATCCCACAAGGCACAACCCTCCCACGATACATGTGAGACCTGCCAGGAAATCTGCTGCCACCACCAGGAGTCGGGTTGAGCCTCAGCCATCTTCGCCAGACCGAGCCCCGAGGAGGCCATGAGGAGCATGATAAATCCGCGAAATGCATCAAGAGAAACGAGGCGCTGGTTGGGTGGCATGGGCAAATTACGCTTCATAAATCCCGGGCTTTCCCCTTACCATCTCAACTCAAAAAAAACCGTCCGTGCCAAGATGGCTCGGACGGTTTTTTCAGACCGAATAAGGGTCGCCTTCAATCCTATTTTTCCACCCAGCGCACAGCTTCCATGAGAAGTTCGCGAGCGGAGTCGAGACCGAGTTTTTGGCGGATGTTGGCCTTGTGGGCATCCACCGTTTTGGCGCTGAGTGCAAGCTTTTCAGCAATCTCATGCGAATCGAAACCACGACCGACCATCTCGAAGACCTCAAGTTGGCGATCACTGAGCATGCGCCCGGGCTCACCGCGTGCTCCGGAGCGGGGCCCCCCACCAGAGACAATGCTCCCGAGCAGACCAGCACTGAAAAAGAAGCCGCCACCGACAACCTGTCGAATAGCCATTAAAACACGGGCGGCAGATTCGCCTTTCATCACGTACCCCATGGCACCGGCACGCAGACTGCGCTCTGCATAGACGTTCTCATCATGCATGGAATAGACCAGAATGAGAATTTCAGGATGAGTTTGCTTCAGTTTTTTGATGAGGTCCACTCCGCTGCGATCCTTGAGGGTGATATCGAGGATGATGGCATCAGGTTTCAATTTTGGAAGCTGCTCCAAAGCCGTGACAGAGTCTTCAGCTGTGCCTACGACCTGAAGGTCATCAAGCCCTTCCAACATTTTTTTGAGGCCTTCAATAACTACAGGGTGATCGTCGAGGATATAAATTTTGTGTTTCACGGTATTAGTATGTTTTGTTATGGTTGGTTTCGGGGTGATTTATTTTCGCAGACGATGCCAGCGGAAATCTACAGACGATGCTAAGTCCGCCATCCGCAGGGCGATTGATTGAGAATTCGGCTTGAATCAGACCAGCCCGGTACTTCATCACGCGAAGACCTATGCCTTCAGTTAGATTTGCTGGAGAACATTCAAAGGAGGCACCGTCATTGAAAATTTCCAGAACACCGTGGGAAGCACCATCTGCCATCAATGTGATGCAGACATTCTGGGGGCGACCGTGACGAATGGCGTTGTTCGCAGCCTCCTGAGCGATACGGAACAGATGACCTGAGGTGCAGCCATCGGCAACCCTGAGACTTGTGTCTAATTTTGTCTGGCACGATATTCTTAACGAACTTCGCAGCGTCTCCGCCAGCAGTTGCAGGGAAGAGGCTAATTCCCGGTCGTTAAGAACCGTGGGCGACATGCAGCGCGAAAGTTGTCGGACCTGAAGTATGGCCTGCTGAACTAGGTCAAAAATGCGTGAAGCAGCAATTTTTTGCGATCCCGAGAGATCATCAGCCAGGGATTCCGCCATGACACCAATCCCCGTGAGTAACTGACCAACCCCATCATGGAGGTCGTGCCCAATCCTGGCCTGCTCATGCTCCACTGTCTCCATCATCAATTGCTGCAGGCGATTCTCCTCTGTTACATCAACTGCAGTGATAATGATATTTTCAACCTGCCCTTGGTCATCCCTCGTGGCAGTGTTGTGAATCTTCATGATGCGTAATTCACCGGATTTAGTGCGGGCACGCGAAACCCCAGTAACGCGCTCGGCACCTTCAAAAATCTGCCTCATCCGGCTGCGCGCCATAGCCACCTCTGACGGGTCCACCAATCCGCAGTCCCAAATGGATTTGCCGATCAGTTCGGAAGACTTGTAGCCGGAGGCGCGTTCCACAGCCGGATTCACCATGAGAATGCGCCCTTCTCGATCAAGCATCCCAATCATGGCCGCTGATTCGCGAAGGAGTCGGTCATTCAATTGATGTTGCCGCGCCGATTTCAAATCCGCCTCACGGCGAGCGGTATTGTCCTTGAGAATAACAATCCCGTACGTTCCTGATTTCTGCCGCTCCGGCATTAAAGTCACCACACCATGGGCGTAAAGTGCTCTACCATCCCGCTTACGAAGTGTGGTATCCATTTCACGACAAAATCGGCCCTGCTGCTCCACCCCTGATTGCCAGATGGTGATCTCCTCCTGAATTGGAGTTTCGAAAATGTCCTTCAGTGCCCTTTGATACAGATGTCTACCTGCATAGCCCAACATTTTCCGTAGAGTGTGATTTGTTTCCACAATGGCGAATCGGTCGTCAAAGGTAACAACTCCGCATGGCGTGTTTTCAAACAATGCCTTGTAATAAGACATTTGACTGCGGGCATAGCGCTCACCCTCAATCTGACCGGTTATATCGCGCATGGTGATAAGAAACTTGCCATTCGGAAAGGATTGGAGCGTTAAAGAAACCGGGCAAGTCCCACCATCCGGATTGATCTGCATGGCGCGCTGCTCCACGGTCCGATCTCGGCAAACATCTCGCCTTCGGATCGGACCGACGAACAATGAATCGAATGACTTTTGGAGCAAATCCCCCAAACTACGGGCAAGACGCGCCTGAGCCGCTTGATTTGCGTACAAAATGCACCAAGAAGAATCAAGAAGAAAAACACTTTCTGCCCAAGCTTCCATAAGTATTCGCGAGACTAAGTGAGGCACCCCATCACTCATCGCTATCCCTACTTCAACAGTGAGATCATTTCCATCAAGGCAATCACTATCTGCTAAACTCCTCTGTGGGGGATAAATGGTAGATGTGTTAATCATGTTAATGTTTACGAATTTTGCCCAGATGATCGACAAATACTGCAGATACTAAGAAACATATTCAGCAGGTATGGTCAATCTTTTTTTAATGTAGTGCTACAAATATCCAAAAAAATCGCTCAAAATCCACCCACTCAATCAGAGTAGGAATGTCCCTGGCGCGTAATTTTGTTCTGACTTCATATTAAGTATAATAAACTGTGTTGGTGCATTATTTTCTTTTAGGATTCACATCATAATCCCTGTTAAGCCGTGTCCATCACAACTCAATGACACTGACTTGTTGTGATTCGTGATGCTAGGCCACATGCATTTCGGTATTAGAGCTAATGATTCGGACCCTTCACCGGAGTAATTATCATTTCCCATAAGTGTGTGTGGTTTGTTTTCGCCAGAAACTTAATCGAGTGTTTTAACCACTTGGGTTACAACTTGTGAACTTGCTGTATTTGAGGATTGAGAATGGGGCACCTTTAGGTGTGTATGTATTTCGTTATTACGTATGTATCTTGTAATTGCTGTTATGTTGCGACTACGCAAGTGTTTTTTTACAGCATCATATAAATTGAAACTCGGATCGACAACTGCATGAATTTGCTACCAGCCAATTCCTGATCCAAGTTGGTATGTGGAAATGCTTCCGGCAGGACCTTAAAATCAAACCAGACTGCAAAATGGCTGGGGTAACAAAAATTTGCGAGGAGCGATGCATGAGATAATCGACAAGATATTCTCAAACACTCATCTATCTCCTGATGAAAATTCGGAATGAGAACTCGTTAATTCACGATCATCATACATAACTTGCCAAGTATGAGACCGGAACAAATCGCTCAACTAAGACTGAATCAATAAACCATTCACAAAACACCTACACAATCCCATGATCGACGAATTTAAAAAATTCATCCTTAAAGGCAACGTCATTGACCTTTCCACCGGTGTCATCATCGGCGCTGCCTTTGGGTCCATCGTCTCCGCGCTCACGAAGGGCATTATTGAACCCGTTTTGAAACTGCTCGGTGGCAACCCAAATGTTTCACTAGGCCTAAAGATCGGAGAGTTTACCGACGATAAAGGTGCCAAGGTTGCCAACATGCTTGATATCGGAATGGTCATCAACGCAGTCATTGGTTTCTTGATCACTGCCGCAGTGATATTTTTTGTTATCGTGAAACCAGCCAACAAACTCATGGCCATGATCCAGAAGGAAGATGCCGCTCATCCCACGCCTGCAGCGGACATCATCCTGCTTACCGAAATTCGTGATCTGTTGAGAAAATAATCGGTTCCTTGCCAAGGCATGGAACTCAGCTTCAGATCTGCATGTCTCCACACGCACTGCCAGCCATTGCCGCATGCATTAGTCTCTCCTGAGTGGCCTCACTGCGACTAAAAATGCCGCCCACCCGCCCTTCATTAAGCATCATGATGCGGTCACTCATGCCGATTAGTTCTGGAAGTTCACTGGACACGAGAAGAACAGCCTTGCCCTCGTCTGTAAGGCGATTGATCAGTTCATAAATCTCAATCTTCGCCCCGACATCGATACCTCGCGTTGGCTCGTCCAACATCACCACTTGCGGTCCGGTCAGCAAGGCTTTGCCAAGAACCACCTTCTGTTGATTGCCGCCAGAGAGCCTGCCAACCACCGATTCCAGACCTGTTGACCTAACATTTAATGCGTCATAGATCTGTCGATTTCTCCGCGCTTCCAAACTACGATTCACAAGTCCGTAGCGGGTCACCACGTGAAGACTTGAAAGACTTAGATTGAATCCAACAGGTTCCTCTAAAATCAGTCCATAGCGCCGCCGGTCTTCGCTCACCAGAGCCAACCCGGCACGCAATGTCCGGGCTGGATCATCCATTTGCAGGGGGTTCCCGTTCAAAACCACTGAGCCTGACGTGCGGCGGCCCCACGCGCCATAAAGATGCATCAGCAGTTCCGTTCGTCCCGCCCCCATGAGTCCGCCAATACCGAGCACTTCACCTGCACGCAGGTTCAAATTCAGATCATGCAGCCGAGTCTTGCCGGCGGCATCCATCACGGATAAATGCTCGACGGAGAGTATCACCTCTCCAAGCGTTGATGCACGTCGAGGAAACAGGTCCTCGATCTCGCGTCCAACCATCTTTGAAATCACACCCGCGCGACTTGTCCCGGCCGTCTCAACAGTTGCAATTGAACGGCCATCGCGAAGCACCGTGATCCGGTCTGCAATTGCAAAGACCTCGTCCAGTTTGTGTGAAATGTAGATGCAGGCAATACCGCGCCGACGCAAATCACGCAGGATGTCCAGCAGCACCTGAACTTCGTGCTCGGCCAGTGCTGCCGTGGGCTCATCAAGGATCAAAACGCGGGAATCCTTGCCCAGCGCTTTCACAATCTCCACCAACTGCTTTTGCCCCACGCCGAGATCCATCACCCGCATCCTCGGATCCAGATCCACCTGAAAGCGGTCCAGCAGCGCTTTTGCCGCGCTATGCATCGTTGGCCAATCGACCAATCCACCCCAGCGGCGGGGTTCACAGCCAAGGAAAATATTCTCTGCGACGGTCATCTCATCCACGAGAGCCAGCTCCTGATAGATTACCGAGATGCCCGCAGCCGCAGCATCAGAGATGCCACGAAAACGTGCCTCGACACCCTGAACTTCAAAGCGCCCCTCATAGCTGCCATGAGGATGTATTCCCGAGAGCAGTTTGATCAAAGTACTCTTCCCTGCCCCATTCTCGCCACACAAGGCATGAATTTCTCCCTCAACGAGGTCAAAGGAAACATCACTCAGCGCGGTCACGCCGGGGAATTTTTTGGTCAGATGCTGAGCACTGAGGATCATATGGGAGAACAATTTCCCATCATGCTCGCAGCGTGGTCAACAGATGCCAAGCGCCAATCTATGATTGTCGCAAAACACCGCCTGCCGTCTCATTTACTGGATGGCAGGGGCGTCTCCAAAACAAATGCCGATTCTGCGGCCTGCATTGACGATTTCGCTTCCTGTTTGCACGAGTCGAAGTTGGTTGACGGCTTCTTCAATGCTCACATCCCCCACTTGATACTGCTGGTAGCTGACCATGCGCCCGAATTTACCCTGCTCAATCAGGCTAACGGCCATGGCACCAAATCGAACTCCGAGAATCCGGTCGAGTGCTGTGGGTGAGCCGCCGCGCTGAAGGTGCCCGAGTGTGCAGGAACGTGTCTCCTTATCCGTCATTAATTCGATCTTTTTCGCCACATAGTCGCCGATGCCGCCCAAGCGGTCCTCGCCCTTTCCCGCCATCTTCTCTTTTGTCAGCAACTCGCCCGTCTCCATGCGCGCGCCTTCAGCCACCACGACGAGAGTGCTGTGCATCCCGCGAGCATCCCGCTGGCGGATGGCAGAGGCCACGTGTTCCATGTTGAAAGGAATTTCAGGCAGCAGAATCACATCCGCGCCACCCGCCATGCCGCCATAAAGTGCAATCCATCCCGCATGACGCCCCATCACCTCCAGCACGATCACGCGCTTGTGACTTTCCGCCGTCGTGTGCAATCGATCCAGTGCATCCACCACCGTCGCCACGGCAGAATCAAAACCAAAGGACATCGCGGTCGCTTGAATGTCATTATCGATCGTCTTGGGCACTCCGATCACCGGTACGCCCTGGCGATATAATTGCAGGCCTGTGGTCAGGGAGCCGTCTCCGCCCACCACGATCAGAGCGCCAATCTCAAGGTGCTTAAGTGTCGTCTTCGCTTTGTCAACGATCTCTCTCGGCACCTCGGACACATTGCCTTCACCCACCTTGGCCACAAAATGCCCTTTATTCGTTGTCCCTAAAATGGTGCCACCGAGCTTCATGATCCCCACCGTGCGCGACGGATCCAGCATCATATAATCCCCAGGCGGTAACAGCCCTTCAAAACCATCACGGAAGCCCACCACCTCCCAGCCAAGCGTGTGAGCTGCACCAACCACGCCATGAATGACTGCATTGAGTCCGGGGCAATCCCCGCCGCTATTTAAGATACCAATTCGCATGTGTGTTTGATGAGGGGGTGACTTGGAGAAATGCAACTTTGATGCCAACTAAAAATGATTGAGCAACTGCTTCTCATCGGCGATCGGGCGGCCCGCTGCCAGCCAGCGGTCATAGGCATTCCAGCCCTGATTTAGCAGCGCCTGCGCTTCTCCAAAGGGATCAGACGAACCGAGAACCACCACCACCAGACGGTGGCGATAAACCAAGCTGCTACCGTCCGCCTGTTTGTAAACCGATGACGGGCGCTCTGCTGAAAGTGCGACGCAACCACCCGAGCGAGGCGTGCTGGCCGCCTTCACGCCATCCACATTCGAAACACCCAGCATCTGGTTCGTATTTTTGACTGGCACAGAAAGTTGCTCGCTTCCGCGATAGACTGTGATGTTGCGTGAATGCTGATTCGTGTAAAAACGCATCGCCGGCCGGGACACCGCATACAAGGTCAATCGCGCAATGTCCGCCGCTGTGGAGTAAGGCGCGGTGCGCGTGAACTCATAACCATGCGGACTTCCGAAACGCGTGCCTTTAGCTCCCTCACGCAGGGCGAGTTGATTCATCTGTCGCACAAACTCCACCTGCGGGTCGCCCTGACGGCCGAGTCGATAGAGGTGGTCATTGCCCACAAAGTCGGCCAGCGTGATCGCTGCCATATCATCGCTGCCCATCATAGTCGCATAAATCAGATCCCGCAGCGTCAGCTTGTCGCCAGCCTGCAGGCCAAGTGAATTGTCGCCAGAAATCTGGCGGGCATATGTTGGAACTGTGGCCAGGATGTTCACACCCACTTTCGACGCTTCCGCCCAATCAAGTGTCACCATGCCAGTAGCAATCTTTGCCAGACCGCCGACCACGTAATGCCGGTTGGCCTCGCCAGCCACGTGGACTTTGCGATTGAAGCTATCGACCACAATCACCGAGGACTGTGCGTCCAGGCGCGAAAAAGAGGTTAACAGGAGAAGACCTGCGGCGGCAGATTTCAAAGTCATACAGAAGCCATATCCACGGTGCATAATGAACGACTCACTTAGCATCGCTTTCCCCATCAGCAACCCTTGATTCAGCAGCGCCGAGCCGGCACAAGAACCATCAGCAGCGAATAGAGGCGTGAAGCCTGCACTGCGCCTTACTGCAGCCAGCCCATGGATTTCATCCATTCACCGACACGGACGTGCCAGGCTGCGGTAGGCAGACCGGATTGCTTCATGCCAAATCCATGACCACCCTTGGCATAGATGTGGAGTTCCGCAGGCATGTTGAGCTTTTTATATTCAAGGTAAAGCAGGGCGCTCGAACTGGCACTGGTGACGCCTTTGTCATCGTGAGCATGAATAAGGCACATGGGCGGTGCCTTATCGGTGACCTTGATTTCCGGCAGAAGGGTGAAAGTATCGTCTTTGCTGACAAGGTAGGCAGGATAGACGGGAATGGAGAAGTTAGGTGTGGCATCAGGCACATCCATGGCGGGATCCTGAGGATAAGTGCGATCATTGGCATGGAGGGTGGTCATCACGGTTAGGTGTCCGCCAGCGGAGAAACCGAGTATGCCGATGCGATCGGGTTTCAGGCCAAATTCAGCCGCGCGATGGCGAAGAATCCCCATGGCGCGCTGGGCATCCTGAAGAGGTTCGCGGCTTGGGTCCGCTGGATCGCGCTTCGGCACACGGTACTTCAGCAGAATGCCAGTGACACCGATGGTGTTAAGATACTCGCAGACCTTTGTACCTTCATGCTCGATGGCCAGAATACCATAGCCACCTCCCGGGCAAACAAGAACAGAGGTGCCATTGGCATTCTCGGGCTTGTAAATGGTGATGGTCGGGTCGGTGACATTGGTCACGCGCTTGATGCCATCCCCCTTTTTCAGTTCCTCTTCGGGCCCGATCTTGATGCCGGGCTTCTCGGGCGCTCCCTGGGGCCAGAGTTTGATGGTGACGGGTTCTGCGGCCTGACTGACTAGAGCAAAACTGATGGCAAGTAGGATGGACTTCATGGTCGGTGGAGGATGCACCGAACCTGCACCCGGTTGCACGACTTTTCTGCCGGTCATGGGCAGAAAAAGATGGAAGTGCATTCGCCGCGCTTCCCTTTTCCCATCTCTTGCGCTCTGCTACCCACATACCTATGTCCACCAGCCTCCCGCCACTCCGAAGCTCTCTCGATCTGGAACGCCTCCTCGAGTTTGAGTTTGTCCGCGCTACTGAAAATGCCGCGCTCCAGTCCATCCACTGGCTGGGCCGCGGTGAGAAGGAACTTGCAGATGCCGCCGCCTGCAGCGCGATCTATGGCGTCTTCGATCTTCTCGATGTTTGCGGCAAAGTGGTGATCGGTGAGGGCATCAAGGACAACGCACCAGGCATCTTTGTGGGTGAACACCTCGGCACCTGGAAACCCGGCGCACCACGCTTCGACATCGCGCTCGACCCCATCGATGGAACCACCAACATCGCCAAAGGCATGCCAAACAGCATTTCGGTGATGGCCGCAGCCCAGGTGCCTGAAGGAGCACCATCGGCGATGAAGCACATCCCCAGTTTTTACTGCCATAAACTGGCTTATGGTCCGGCAGTGAAGCGCGCACTGCAGCATGAAGGAGACCGTTGCCTGCTCGACATGCCCTTGAAGGACGTCATCGCATTCATTGCCAAAGCACTCGACAAGCACGTGCGTGACGTCGTGGTCGTGACAATGGATCGCCCGCGCCACGCTGACATCATTCAGCAGGTGCGCGCCACGGGGGCCGCACTCCGAATGATCACGGATGGCGACATCACCGCTGCCGTGGCTCCGTCTCTGCCTGAGAGTGGCGTCGATATGTATGTGGGCATAGGCGGCAGTCCTGAGGCCGTGCTGGCTGCGGCGGCTCTGAAGTGCCTGGGTGGTGACATGGATTCCCGCATGTGGTTTCAAAACGAAGCGCACAAAGCCGAAGTGGCTGACCAGATGAGCGCCGAAGAAATGACCGCCGTCTGGCGTTGCAACGATCTCGTGCAGGGTGAAAGCGCGCTCTTTTGCGCCACGGGCATCAGCGACAGCGCTCTGCTGCCCGGCGTGAAACTCATCGGTCATCGAGTCGAGACTCACAGCATCCTGATGCGGTCACGCAGTGGAACCGTGCGGCGAATCCATGCCAGTCACGATTTGGACAAGAAGGTGGTGCCACTGAGAGATGCCTGATGTCAGGATTGCCCAGACCGGCAATTGCATCCATCATGCCCGCCCTTTTGCCGCCATGTCCGCCCCACACCTACAGCCTGATTTTGAAGCCTTCCGCCTCCTGGCGGAGAAAGGTAACCTCGTGCCAGTGGTGGCTGAGTTGGCGGCTGACTATGAAACACCGCTTTCAGCGTTTCAAAAAATTCATGACGGGCGCTGTGCTTTCCTGCTGGAGTCGGCGGAACTCACGCAGCATTCGGGACGTTACTCACTGCTTGGCAGCTCTCCCCGGCTGATCTTCACCGCGCGTGGCCGGGAGATCGAAGTGGAGGAGCGCGGCAAGGTGCGCCGCTACACCACCAGCACCGATCCACTGGAGGAACTGCGCCAGATCATGGCGCCCTATCAACCGGCCGAGTCCGCGCGCATCCCGGTTTTTCATGGCGGCGCCGTCGGCTACCTGGCCTATGACATGGTGCGCTTCTTTGAGCCCACCTTACCCCCGCCGCCAAAGGATGAACTGGGCCTGCCTGACATGGTCTTCATGCTCACCGACACGGTGCTGATTTTTGACCACCGCACCCGCCGACTGTCACTGGTGGCCAACGTCCACACTGACGAACACCCCACACTGGAGGCGGCTTATGATTGGGCCCGCACGCAGATCGAAGTTCTGATTGAAAAGCTTTCACAGCCACTCGCTGTCAAACCGATGCAGACCTTTGCCCCGGTAACCAATGAGCAACTACCACCGCCGGTGAGCAACACAACCCGCGCTGAATATGAGGCGATGGTGGTGAAAATGAAGGAATATATCGGCGCCGGCGACATTTTCCAGGGCGTGCCTTCCCAGCGCTTCGAAACCGATTACAGCGGCACCTCCATCGACCTCTTCCGCGCACTGAGGCATGTGAATCCATCGCCATACATGTTTTGCCTGGATCTGCCATCAGGCTTCTCA
>CANJVS010000019.1 GCA_947477755.1 Verrucomicrobiaceae bacterium
AACTGCGAGTCATGTCTTTTACGTTTTGCTTTCACTGGGTATTGGGGTGTCTGGGTTGCTGTTCCAAACCCGCTCCCACTCTAAACTCAGAACGCTCCGCCACTGGCCCGAATTTCGGGGTCCACCTCAAAGTGGATTCGTTTGCTGAGCCTTTCGAAATCATGGAGTTCCATATTCGCTTTCTGGTCACGGAATGATTTAGCAAGCTCGGGTTCCATGAGGCGTTAAGCCATCAGATAAAGCACCTCGTGAACCGCTTGGTATGCCGGAGAACTTTTTTGAGTTTTCTTTGCCTGCATATGACAAGCATCCTCAAGTCGAAGATCACGACCTCCGTAACCGCAGTAATTGTAGAACCTCACTGCCAGCCCTAATCTCTGGGCCCGCCTATCTCAATGGTTTGAGGGGTCGCCAAAGGATTCTTCAATGCTGTCAGCATGGCAACGGACACTGTTTTGAACCCGGCAATGAATCAAAGCTGTTGAGAGATAATGCCGGAAACCCTGCCACAGTGATTTCATTCGGCAATGATGGCACGGCTTGCCTTTCAGGTCTCCGGATCCGCGCGTTTCGAAAATTGCGTAATGGGCTTCAGGCAGCGCCGGTGATCGCAATAGCTGACAAAGAGCGTGCCGCTGCTCACATAATAGATCGCGTCCTGTTTGAACCGGACTCCGATCTTGCAGGCCTCCTCGAAATCCAACGCAGCGGCATAACCCGGTTCGGCGTGCCGGGTGACTGGCGAGTATCCGGTGATCGTTCCAATAAGCTGCCCTCCGCGCTTCAATTCGGCGCAAAGAGCCTCGCTCGCTGCAGTGTTGTCCTCTGACATCCACACTTCGCCCGTGGTAGCGCAGGCCGTGATGATGGCGAACGATTCGGGCAGTTCGGCGAGCGGTAGGCCGAGTTTGAAGCGTGTGTCGAAATAGACGGGATTCATCAGAACTACTTTGGATATTGTGGCTTCATCGTCACTCGGCCGTCTCAACGCATTCATCAAGCCTTTCCTCGATCTCACCAGCAAGCCCCATCACAAAGCGCTTTTCATTCGCGAAACATATTTAGCCTCCTGGCTTTACCGCTTTCAGCCAGAAAAATAACTGGATCAATGATCTCCATCCCATTTTCATTGATCAGGGCGTTCTGATCGTGAAGGTCCTCGATAGAGATGTCTAACTCTTCGTTGTAATAGTCGTCGCTGTCTCCCTGTCGTTTAAAGCCAATCTCACTCATCGCGATCGATACTTCCTTCGTGGTGGATCCTCGACTGGCCACGATGTCGGGCTGTTTAAACATAGGCAACAATTTGCCTTCTGATCGCACAAATCCGAACAGCTCAACCGGACAACCTGGAAAGAAATAGTTCTGGAGACTTAGACGGTAAAAAAACTCCAAGTAGCTGGTGTGAAAGCGCAGGGTATTGCGTTTCACCCATCTGCCTTTTCCGTAATAAATGTCGTTCTCAGCACCACCAAGCTTCCCTTGTTCAATCCAACGCTTTTCGAAGGCTTCATTGCTGAAGAGAATGTTTCGCTCTTGGACCCATTTTATCAGCTCTTGTTCTTCAATGGGTCGAACAATTTTACCGATGGCGAACATTCCCTCTCTTCTGGCTGCTGAGGTGGAGAGGTGCGCGTACTCTGCGCTTCGATTGACCGCACTTGAGCGATGGCATCGGAGACAGATCTCGGTGGCTTCACCAAGGATGCTTTCTTCGTGAGTCGAATCGGAAAATGGTCGTGGGATTCGGTCGGGTTCATAGAAAGAGGATAGTTTCACAATTAATTAGGCCTATAACACGATCTGATACGTGCGTCAAATCGGCCACCGGCAAGGCCTGTCAGATTGCACCGACTTCATTGGAGCACTCAAATTACCACTTCAGCAACCCATCGACTGAAGAATCCATGGATGCGTGGTGAGCAATGCAAGGCTGCATCTGATACTTCCCACATCCATCTTAACCGATCGGTTCTGACAGTGGTGTCTTAGCCATCAAAGTGTCCTTATATATTCCGCAATCGTAGGTCCTAAACCGCCCCTCAGGCAAAGCACTTCACCCGTGCTGCTAAAACCGCGTCGCTCGTAAAAGCGAATGGCCTCTTGATTGGTCGTTGTCGCCAACAATGAAGCCTTTGCTACACCGCTCGCTTCAAAGAATGCAAACGCCTCCTTCAACAGGTTTTCCCCAATACCTTGTCGACGGCTACTCGATCTGACCCAGATATTGGCAATACGCCCTTGGTCGACATGCCTCAGCAAGTTGACCTCAACAAAACCTACCGCCTCTGCTGCTTTCCATGCAATAAACGCTGCACTGTCCGTCTGGGTAGCCAGTTCGTCCGCAAAATTCATCCATAAAATTTTGGGGCGGGAGCGCATAAACGCCGGATTGGCTAAAGATATGGCATCTGGACTGGATTCGACAAACTCGACTCGAAGGTCCCAAAAAAGTTGCCAGTCTTCGGGCCTGATCCGGGTAATTTGTACCGGGTTGGCACCCGCAACGTTTTTCATGATTTGCACTGTGCTGCAATGGAACACAGACAGTTTATTCGCGCAATTGCGCCTTTCGAAAGACAATCGCACGCGGCTAGGGAGTCGCGCACACGGCGCGAATCAGCGAGTATCTGGCCAGAACCGAAGGGCACGTTCGGGTGTAGTGCCTTCCACCTTACGTGCCCGCACTCAATCCCGTGGAATACCTCTGGCTGCATCTCAAGGAACATGAACTAGAAAATCTCATCGTGCGGGAGGCATGGCAGCATAGGTCACTCTTGGCAGTCTTCTCATTTTAGGACCCGGAGCAGGTGCATAATGGTGGTCATTGGATGGGAAGCAGGGCATCGTTTCAGCTAAACTCACCAGACCATGACAAAAGACTTGGAGCGCGACCTGAAGAAACTCGAATCCCGCGCATATCACATTGCGGAATGGGCCGCGGATGTTCTCCGCCGTTACCATGCTGCGATTCCAAATTTGGAAGCTGGTGCGGCTCTTCGGTTGCGGGTGCTGTACCAGTGGATGTTTGTTCCGCTCACGCTGTGGCCATTCAACGTTCAGGAGATGATGAATGATCTTCTTGCCGTTCTGGAACAAGGGAAGCACTTGAGCCGTCAGCAGTGCCTCATCATTGATCTGCTCCCGGCACCACCTGACGAAAACATCTGCATGTCCGTGGCTGATCACGAACGCTATGTTCAGACCGGCAGCTACGAGAACATTGTCCAAACGCAGGCCAAGTTCTTACAGACTGAGTTGGCTATCAGCACCGATCCGCAACTACAGAGTCAGTGGTCGCAGATTAAAGCGGTGTTCGATGTTGCAGAATACCGGGATTACAAAGGCGTGATTCGCCGAACCATGGGGGCGGAGCGTAACCTGCGTCCTACGTTTTCCGTCAATTTACGGCACCGAGCGGAAGTTTTCCGTGCTGCGTTCGATGCCTTCTGCTTGCGCTGGAATCTCTATGGGATGCAAAACGATGAGCCGCTGTTGCTCAAGCTTGCCGTGAACATTACGCCGTATGGGACGATGATCCTCATCCCCTCTTACTGGTCTTTTGATCCGAAGCGTGACATTCGCTGGGACGCCATCGCCAGCCTTCATCGCGTCCGAGTTCCTCGTCGCCAAGGTTCTGCCATAGCCGAAGGGTTGGCTGAGCGAATGAAGCTCGCCGAGAGATTGCGGCAACTCGACCAGGAGGCACGTTGTCTCAAACTGAAGGGTGAGAAAAAACATACCTTCATTTGTCAAGGACTTGGCTGGGTGCCTGAGACAAGCCCTAAACGCATCAGCAGGCTGCGTGCAGAATTCAAAAAATAGGACACCCTTTGGGGACATTCAGTTCCCTGTTTTCTGTTTGCCGTGCGTCTAGGATTTGAGGGTCGTGTCTCCTTTATCCAAACTCTCCGGAACTGGCATCCCAGCGTTTGCTGAAAACCAGGCAACTCCAAGCATCGCGGGAGGGTATCGTCATTATCAACGACCCATGTCCAGGGCTATTCCAACCGGTGCCTGCGAAAGCGACTTTCAAGAAGTGATCCCATGATCAATACCATGAATGTCCTGACGCTTGACCGAGTAATGGCATGCAAAACCAATATCTATGAACTTGAACTTTATACGTTCAATGCAATTGAGCCGCAGGCTTTCGAAGCATTGTCCCAGCTTAAATATTATCTCAATCTGAGTGGCCTGTCGTCATTGTCGGATGACGAAGCCATCGCATTTGCCAGGCACCATGGCATACTCGATCTCAGTGGCTTGAAGGAGCTTTCCGATACTGCTGCCTCAACACTTGCTTCCAAGAAAGGTGGACTGTGGCTCAATGGCCTTACCAGTGTTACAGACAACGCAGCGATTTCACTCTCCAGCCATGAAGGAGACCTCTATCTTTGGGGACTGACTGAGATGACCAAAAAAGCTCATCAGGCACTTTCGAAGCACAATATTTTTCTAACCTGCTCAAAGATTAAGATCAGCGATCTAGACGCTGAATAACGAGGAGACATCAAAACACTAGACCACTGTCCGCTCCTGATCAGAGTGGATTACGCTTTCCAAGAGTTCTCACGCAACGAAACCTTCCAGCAAAAATTAAATAGACCGCTTATCAGGTGCCATTCATTCAGGCACCAATGATTGAGTCACTGCTGCGTAGCTTTTAATCTTTGCTTAACCATTGGCTCAATAAGCCGCCACCATGAAAAACATCTCCAAATCAAAAATCATCGCCTTCAGGCAATGTCCGAAGCGTCTATGGCTGGAACTTCACAAGCCCGAACTCCGCGATGATTCGGCCTCTGAGACGGTTTTTCAAATTGGATATCAGGTCGGCAATATTGCCAGAACCATCTACGATCCTGATGGCACTGGAGTCACAATCAACATTGAGGAACTTGGTCATAGCAAAGCGCTCGCGCTCAGCGCCGAACTGTTGGCTCAGGGAAGTACACCGATATTCGAAGCAGGCCTGAGCATTCCGGGTGCTCTGGCTTACGCAGACGTGATGCTGCCGGATCTGTCCGACGGCACCCTGCGGTGGCGGATGGTGGAAGTGAAATCTTCAACGGGTGTGAAAGCCTATTATCAGGATGACATCGCCGTGCAGTCCCATATTGCCGTATCCTCCGGAGTCCGCCTGTACTCCGTGTCTTTGGCGCATATCGACAATAGTTTTGTCTACCAGGGGGAGGGTGACTACAAGGGATTGCTCCATGAGGTGGACCTGACCAACGAAGTGCTTTCTCGTTTTGACGAGGTGCAGGAATGGATTGCCGGCGCGCAAGCTGTTGCTGTTCTAGAGGAAGAACCGGTGGTCGATACTGGTCCGCAATGCTTCACACCATTCACCTGCGGTTTTTGCGACTATTGCAATCGTGACAAAGTGTCACCGGAGTATCCTCTGGATTCTTTACCAAGACTTCATTACCGCAAGCGTGAGCAAATTGAAGCGGAGGGTTACGAGGATATGCGGGATGTGCCGGATGAGTTGCTCAATGAAATCCAGCAACGGGTCAAGCAGTGCTCTATTTCCGGGCAGGCTTTCTTCGATGCTGCCGGCGCAGCAGCCGACCTCGCCCCCTTTGGTTTCCCCGCCTATTTCCTCGATTTTGAAACCGTCAATTTTGCAGTGCCTATCTGGAAGGGCACGCGGCCTTATCAGCAGATTCCTTTTCAGTTTAGCCTACATCGTGTCGAAGAATCGGGCACTGTGGTTCATAGCGCTTTTCTGGATCTCACCGGCGCAGATCCTTCCAGAAACTTTGCTCAATCGTTGATCGAACAATGCGGCGACGAAGGTCCTGTATTCGTCTACAACGCCGCATTTGAAAACACCCGAATGCGTGACCTAGCCGAGCGATTCCCTGAATTGGAACCGGCTCTGAGCTCCATCATCCTGCGAGTCGTGGATCTTTTGCCTGTCGCACGGAATCGCTACTACCACCCCAGCCAGCACGGCAGTTGGAGCATCAAGTCCGTCCTGCCCGCTCTTTGCCCGGAACTTTCCTATGCTCAACTGGATGGCGTCCAGGATGGAGAGATGGCCGTCGAGGCTTTCAAGGAGGCCATCGCCACAGAAACCAGCACGGAGCGGAAACAGGAAGTCCAACAACAACTCCTTAAATACTGCGAACTGGACACCTTTGGCATGGTTCGGATGTGGCAGGTTTTCAGCGGAGCAAGCCTCTAATAAGAGTGTCGAAACCAGCAGTCATTAGGAATCTGATGGCTCGCTGACATGAATGCACACAAGCATCTGCCGGGCTCGGCTGGCACCCATGAAGTAAGTGAAATGATCGTAGGGCTCGGTGAGTTGTCCGAAGGGGCGCAATCCGACAAGTATGACAGCCAATGAATCCAGACCCTTGGCTTTGTGAATGGACGTGTGCCCGATGGCTTCTTGATTCGGACTGTCCACAACTTCAAGGAACGGCTTGAGGTCATGCTCATGCAGGCTTTGCAAACCAGCCAGGACACTTTTGTCGATGGTGCTGCGATCATAGAGAATCAAGACTTTGGATGGCGAGCAGAGCCCTGATGTCTGCCACTCATCAAGCACCGTCTCAACGGCCTTGGCTGTTTGATCAGCCGCACATTCCATCAAGACGACTTCCGGCCCGTCCAGCAGTCGCTGCTCGGTTCTCAATCCACGGACCAAATGCATGGTGCCTGCAGCTTCCAGGCTTTTAAGAAA
Organism: Verrucomicrobiaceae bacterium; assembly: GCA_947477755.1. Taxonomy (GTDB): domain Bacteria; phylum Verrucomicrobiota; class Verrucomicrobiia; order Verrucomicrobiales; family Verrucomicrobiaceae; genus Prosthecobacter. The sequence goes on from CANJVS010000019.1 coordinate 6,701, forward strand.
CCGCAGAATCTGACGTGTGTATCTTAGCGCTGTATCAAGCCGGAGGTGCGCATGTTGAGTCAGCCTGCAGCGCAACGCTTCAAAATCGAAGCGCTCAGCTGCCCTGAATGGCGGTCGTTGAGCCACGTCACCGAAAATGGCCATCGGAGAATTCCACCCGCGCTTCAGCATCAATGCGTAAAGACTCCACCATCCACATTGGTCATCGGAAGCAGGATTGTTCTGAAGTCGGGTGTCATGATCCTGAGCCTCGTCCACCACGAGAGCGTCAAACCTGCCCATGAAATCCTGCATTTTATCTGACTCGGTGCAGAGAGCTTCCATAGCCAGTTGGGGGAGCATTTCGTCGAAGTAGATCTGTGCCTCTTCCTTGGATGTCGGAACTTCATGAGCAATGCCGCACGCTTTAAGAATGTCGGCGGCCAATTGTTCAGAACTGCGGACCGTGATGCTTCCTCGCTTCAAGTGCAACTTGGCCACATTGAACCGCAGACGTTCACAGAGCGCGAGATTGTAAGCGACCATCAAAACATCCCGTCCTGCGGAACCGGCATCGTTCTCGGCTAACCGACGGGCCTGTTCAATGGCATACCATGACTTGCCAGTCCCGACCCCGCCTTCTATCAGCAACTGGAGATTCCCGGAGAGCATGTCGAGGAATCGATAATCCGCCGTGGCCTGACGCAGAATCAGTTTGTCGGTCTCGGAAACGAAGGCTTTCACATTCCTGGGCAAGACTGCTTCACCATAGGATTCAAGAAACACCTCCCGCTGCTCCGCCGCGTGTTCGCGACTCGCTGAAAACAATCGCCGCCATAGATTGGATAAATCTCTCAAATCATTGCCAGCTAGAATGAGCGAGCGGGGCACTGAACGATATTCGGTTAGATTCGTGGCAATTTCGATGGAAGGCAGCGCCAGAGACTTGGCGACCCATGGCAGGCGTCTGCCGTTGGCGATCTCATTCATTTTGCGAATGACACCAGAGTGTTGCGCCATCAATTGGGTTACTGGATTATCACCATCGACTTCACTCCATTCACCGGTGGCGGCCATGTGATGCAGGGAAGATTTCACCTCCAGAAGCAGAACGCCTCCCGTGGGACCAAGAATTAGAAAATCCCCCTCTCTCTGCATGCCACTGTTGTCGTGGTACCAATATCCCCAGCGAACAATCCATTCGTCACCAAGTTGCTCATTGAGCAATTTTGCCAACCGGATCTCGGTCTCGTCACACTTGTCTGGAGGGCGGTTGTAGATCCACTGCGGCATTTGAACTGATGATGCAACAGCCTGAGTTCTCCAGCAATCGCAGTCATCCCAACTGCTAAAGAAAAGAGGCAAGCCCCTCTGATTCACTCGCTTGATGAATTGGCGGGCCTGCAAGATGGAGTTGCAGGTAATCTGTGAACGACTGTTCACAACGGCAGCCTGCATGGTCACAGGTTTCTCTTCAGCCATTTCCATCCGGAGTCACCGCAATCACCGATGCGGAATGACTAGATCCGGCATTGGAAGTCAACCTCTGCTCCGTAGTATTGGCCAACGATCATGCCACACACGCTCCTCATTCCCGATGAAAGCCACACCAAGCTTGAGGATTACTTGGAGTCGCTACGGAAGGGCAGGGGATGCGCTGGAAAACGCCTGAAAGACAACCTGGCAGGCACCGAGCTGACAACCCTAACAAAAGCGGAATTTCTCGGCGCGTTGATCAACACCAAATCCCCGCAGATTTTTGCGGAGAGCGCGGTGGCGGGTGACGGCTCGGACTGGAATCTCACGGAACTGGGGATTCTCGGTGACATTTCCACTGCGGTGCCAGTGACGATCTTTGACAACGGTCATCACACGGCTCCGATTCCCCACGCGGAACCTTTCACGGGCACCTTGGTATTCACCCCGGGAGCTCTGCTACGCAATGGCCTGGGCCAGCAACCTGCCGATTGGGCAGAAGTGACCCAAGCGGATGGAAAGTTTGATCCAGAGGGCTATTACGGCCTCTATGCACGGCGATTGCTACCGGTGTTCCTGTATGTGAACTCCAAGGCAGCCACCCTGGGCAGGCGCGCCCTGATCACTATTCCTGGTCTCGGTTGTGGGCACTTCGCAGGTCCGTTCAAAGGGCAGCTCGGAGCCGCGCTGCAGATGGTGCTGGAACGCTATCTCAAAAAACATGGGCAGATGTTTCCCAACATCAAAACCGTCTATTTCGATCCCTTCAGCGAATGCTCCAATACGCGACAAGACATCAATGGCATTTCGCTGATGGTCCGGCCCTTGCTGCAAGGTAACGCCGGGAAACCGCAACTCTGCCAGCCGAAGGTCTATGCCGAGGATGGCGATGATTTTTCCGACGATCTCCTCTTCAGCATCGTCGCATGGGACCATGTGTCCTGGCCGGGCAACGATTTCTTTGGTGGCAGCCGCTGCACCGACGACGGAGTCAAAGCCGCCGCCACCGATTCGATGGCCATCCTGACAGGAGTCGAAGGCCGCTATGATCTGCAATCCTGTGCCTATCTGCCGCCACAGCCGTATCGCACATGGGAAGCTGTCGTGCGAACAAACGGAATGAGGTTGTGATTGCTTGGCTTGTTTGCGTGATAAATAATTGTATTTCGCAAGTCGAGCCGGTCTCTCCCATAGACTTCGGAGTTTCGCTAAATAGCGCCAGCACTCAAGCATACCCACCCGCCACTTGCGCGGCTGAATCAGGGCCGATCGATACGACCCCGCATGTCTAACAAATGCAGCGCCTTCCACACTTTCTTTCGGCGCGGAGCATCTGGATCATCAATCCCAATATCTATCTGTTTAGCCAGACTCTTTTCCGCTCCGCGAGAGACAAAGCCCTGCCGATTCGTAGCAACTATCTCACGATCACTCTTTAGACTCATGAGGCCCAGTCTTCCTAGAATCACACAAGAAGTTTCAAGAAGTTCTGGTGGAAGACCAAGACCATTAGCCACCATGATGTCAATCGTCCATTCAACCTGCCCACATTCAGTACCTAAACGGTCATGGAAAATGAAACCACACGAACCAACCCCGAGACAACGCAGCCACACCCAACCAATAGCGCTGCCGCTCTTTTAAGCATCGGACTGCAGGATGAACTACCACCTGACGATGATAGCACTATCATCGTTTTACCGCCAAGCAATGTCCGCGATGTCACAATCGGTGAAAAACCGGGTGACTATATCGGGCGCTACTGCTTGCGTGAAGTTTTAGGTGAGGGTGGCTTTGGCATGGTGTGGCTGGCAGAGCAGTTTGAACCAATCCACCGTGAGGTGGCACTGAAAGTCATCAAGGCCGGCATGGATAGCAGGGAAATAATTTCCCGATTCAATACCGAGCGGCAGGCGCTGGCTTTGATGGATCATCCCAACATTGCGGGCGTGCTCGATGCTGGTGCCACGTCTAGAGGTAGACCATTCTTTGTGATGGAGGTCGTCAAGGGACCTGCCATCACGAAATACTGCGATCAAAAGCGTCTCACAGTCCGGCAGCGTCTAGAGCTTTTCATTCCCATCTGTCAGGCCGTGCAGCATGCACACCAAAAAGCCATCCTTCACCGCGACTTAAAACCCTCAAACATCCTCGTCACAGAAGTAGACGGCAAACCAGTGCCGATGGTTATCGATTTTGGTATCGCCAAGGCACTGAACTGCACACAGGAGCAGATGTTGCGATCTAGCCTAGCGCGCACGCAGGACGGCGTGGTAGTGGGTACTCCACAATACATGAGTCCGGAGCAGGCTAGTGGTGTGCCGGACGTGGATACGCGCAGCGACATATATACACTAGGCGTGATTCTCTACGAACTGCTCACCGGGGAGACGCCTCTTACGCGCAAGCAATTGGAGCAAGCCACTTTTGACGAAATGCTCCGCCTCGTGCGCGAGTGCGAGGCAAAACGCCCCAGTTCTCGCTATGTGCCGATAAGCGAATTATCGAAAACCACGGCTGCTGTAAGGCATGATAATCCGCGCAGACTCAGTCAAGCCATTCGCGGAGATCTCGACTGGATCACACTCAAAGCATTGGAGAAGGATAAAGAGAGGAGGTATGGAACTGCCGCCGCGCTGGCGATCGATCTTGAGCGACATCTGAAGTGCGAAACAGTGGAGGCGGGTCCTCCGAGCGCAGTTTATCGATTTAACAAATTCGTTAAGCGTAACAAGCTTGTATTTGCTATAGCCACAGCCCTTTTCACCCTGCTCACGGTAGGCATCACAGTCAGCGTATGGCAGTGGCATGAAGCGGTCTTGGCACGACATGCTGCCGAAAATCACGCTGAGGAAACGCGATTGGAAAGACGCAGAGCGGTGCAATCTCTAGCTCTGAATGAGTTTCGCATGGCTAACCGGGCGAGCGAACTTCATGACCACGACATAGCACTGGCCCATCTCGCGCAAGCCATCCGGCTCGATCCCTCGCAGCCCCAAGCTTTGCGGCGAATTGGCAGTTATCTTGTCCAACGTACTTGGTCTGAAATTGGTAAAATGTCACGCCGCTTTCCGAGTAGTCAGAAGAACAACTTCGACATCATCCTCGGCATTAGTTTCAGTCCGGACAGTTCGCGTATTCTCGTTTCGATGGAAGGAGGACAGGTTTATTATCTCACCACTGATACTCTGGCAGCTGTGCTACCAGCCACGCCATTCGTTGCGTTCAAGGAGCACGTTGGGGGCACCACATTCAGTCCAGATGGGAAATGGTTTGCCGTCGCTCACGGTTCGCGCGTCTCTCTATATACCGCTGACTCGATGGAAGAACATACGAACGAATCAGCCTCAGCGAGTGAAGTATGCAGCGTGGCATTCGACTCAAAGAGTGAACGCCTAGTCATTGCGCATGACGATGGGATGATTGCAGTGCGCCAAGTATCGTCTGCAATAACTCCTCAAAGGGCGATATCCAAAGTGCCAGGAGTTCGCTTAGCGGCGTTCGACAATTCCACCGAAACAGTGGTCTATCTCGCGTTCGAAGAATCTGATGTCCGCCGTATAGGAGTTGTTATTTTCGGACGTCTTCACCTTTCAAGTGAATCACGGCCATTTGACGTGCAAACTCCTACCGTCAATCTCCTCGCGAAGCATTTCTCCAGCCAGGTAGGAATGCTGCTTGCTCTGAAGGACCCGCCCGGCGGAAGACCGAGATATGACCGCACATCTTATTATGGTGACGCGAGCCGTTATGCGAATTACGGATATCCTTTCTTGCAATCGTTGGAAGGTAAATTGAATTTTGCATTGAGCCCCGATGGGAAGCTGAGAGTAAAATCCGGCTATGCAAATGTGGAGGTGTTAAGTACCGACAAAAACAGTGAGACCGAACTTCCAAAATCCACATTTTTGCAAGATGCATTCATTGTGTGCAGCACATTCAGTCCCGATTCACGGCTCTTTGCCACCGCAGGTAATGACAACACTGCGCGGATTTGGGAACTCTCCACAGGTAAATTGCTATTAGACTACCTAAATCATCCAGGCCAAGTCTATTCGATCAAGTTCAGTCCTGATAGCCGGCTTCTTGCTACGATGTCGCATGATTTCTCCACTAAAGAGAAGTTGCTGACGATTTGGAAACTCGCTCCTGAGAGTCCCCTTCCTCCTGTGGCCTGCCCTTCGCTCGACCCCGAAGGCACCTCGGCCTTTCTCCCAGCTGTTGCAGGACGACATCCGTGGTTCGCATATTTGGAAAAGAATGGTGCACTCTGGATAATCAACGCTGAAACCGGTGAACCGACAGGAGCACAACCCCTTGTTGTAAGTGGTGTTTCAGAAATTGCGCAGCGAGGGCATTCAACCTCCTTATTCTATCCGCCATATATAAGAGGAGTAACATCTAGACCTGTATTCCATCAAAATGGCAAATTACTGATCGCATGGTCGCCGAAAGTGATTCTAGCATGGAATTTGGAAGATGCACGGAGTGCCTACACTCTCAATCCGCGTGGCTTAGGCAACTTCGAATCGGTGGCCTTTGCTCAGGAGCGTAACCTGTTGCTCACAATCGAAGAAGGAGGTGAAATACAAGTATATAATGCTACCTCCGGCGCCCCTATTTCCGAAACGCATCTCTCACACAAATGCCCCGAACAATTGGGCATATCCATACAACAAAATGAACTGTTGATCTGGCATAAAGACAACAGTTCACAGAAAATTGACAAACCAAGATTCACGTTCAAACGGTTCGACGTAATGACCCTGCGGCAGATTGGTTCCAGCAGCTCGATTGAGGGCTATCGTGTGGCGGGTATGCATGCAAGCAGGGGAACTGTGACCGCTGTAGTTCACTCGTTGCCAGGTCGCTTCGAGAATAATTCCAATAAGAGAATCGAGCCCAATCTTCGGGTTTGGGATGTGTTTGCAGGCGTTCCACTCTCCCCAGAGTTGCACGATGTAATTGACTCGGAGATGCCATACACACCTTTTAAATCAGATGGCACTGCATTTTTGTCTGCATTAAACGGTGCCGCGCGACTAATCTCGCCCAGGGGAGATATACTGAAAACCTTCAGTGAGCCAAATCTCGTTGGACATGTGGAACTCTCACCCGATGGCCGCAGTGTTCTAATAGAAGCAGATCGCGAGCAATTGTTTCATGTATTCGATTCAAATTCTGGGCAAATTTTGTCCCAATTCACTGGAAGAATTGCTGCGTCCGATCCGGCCATTGGACGGATGTCTTGGTCTCCGCCGTTAAAATTTTCGTCGGATAGTCGCATCCTCGTCAATGCTGATTTGCTGGATATGGAAACAGGATTTCCACTTTGCGAGCCGATCGGCGGTTTGATAACGATACTAGACGACCACGGCGACTACGTTCTCACGCAATCGATAGGCGCTAATGCAACCAAACCTCGTCAACCAGCGTCAGCAGCTATCGTGCGATTCCCAAAGCCACCTTTAGAAGCCCCTGTGTGGCTGCCTGAATTGCTCGAATGCTTGGCCGGAATTCACATTGACGATAATGGAAACGCTGGGCCAAGCGGCGATGACGCCATCTGGAACCACTTGGGGTCTGAGCTATCTAAAGCAGAGCCAGGCGATGAATTCACAAAGATCGCTCGCCGACTTTTGAGTAAACGGAAGATCAATCCAAATCGGAACTGAAATCTATGGCCGAGTTGCCTCAAAAAGAATCACACAGGGGAAGCGTGAACGAGTGAGGCGCAGTGCCTTATTGAAAAGGACACCGTAGGTGGAGAGACCGGGGCAGTAGGATCAAGTCGATGCCTCAGAAAAGGAGAAGCCATTATCAATGGGACCATTCTTTATGAAAGAAAGTCACAGGGATCACATGGAGGTTTGAAGTGAAGAGTGCCGACTGAGGGCGGGGAGCGGCTTGATTTATAGTATAATATCAAAATCAACGCACACTTACGCCACCCAGTCAGCACGCAACAACCTCTCCGGATCCTCTCCGGCAAGGAGACAAAAAACTACGCGGAATCATCCATCGGTAGCCAGTAGCGGCATCATCTTGAGGGCATTGAAGCCATAGCTAAAAAAAGGCCTGTGCATCCGGAGGATTTCTCGTCGCTGAACGTGCCGCGCTCTTCATCCCGGCATGGCCATCAATGCCGGGATGAAGGTAGGCGGAGTCACCTTCTCTGTGACGGATCAAACTCATCACGACAATCGGCCAGGTAGCCTGCCGTTTTGAATTCATCCACGAGGGTGCGGTAGCGCGGGTCGGGAGTTTTAATGACATCGCAAAAATACCACCCATTATCACCGTCCGCATCAAGCCTCCGCTGGACACACCGAACATGGGAAAATTTGTCCGTATCCAAGTTGCCCAACAAGCAAATTAAAGAATCCTGAGCAAAATTTATGACACAATGAGATTTCGCCAGAATACGGAAGCCGGTGCAGCCTGATTGGCTGAGATCGAGACGCGATAGAATTCACGTATCACTTCATCCTATTCCGCGAACCCATGAATGCCTCCATTGGTCTTCATGCATCCTACTTCGCCAGCACCTGAACCTTGCCGCTTTCGCCGAGGTAGTTGAGAGGAGTAGCGCGGCTCATGAAGTAGCCCCAGCCGCCTTGCTTGCTGCCTTTCTGAATGATCACGCCTTGGTAGGCGGGCTTGATGGTTGGGCCGTCGGTATGGGTGAAGGAGCCGGTGATGAGGCCTGTGGTTTTGGTGATGAGCATCGTGGGGAATGCTGCGACAGGAGCGTTGGTCGCCAGATTGGTTGGAGCGATGTTGATGTTGTAAGGCAGCGGCAGCGGATTGAGCAGGCCGCCGGTGAAGGTCAGTGTGGCGTTGCCGGTCGTTGCATTCACGGCAAGGAGTCCAGGGAAGACGCTCGGCACGGGCAGCGGCGCTGCAGGCGGCACGACATAGCGTGCGCCGTTCACATCGATCATGATACCGGCAGGCCAACCTGCTGGGTAATACTGCTGCACACCAGTTTGCAATGGGCGGAACCACTGCAAGTTGGTGCCGATGACGTCCTCGGTGATGCCATCGGCATCAGTCAAGGCGGCCATGCCGGCGATGCTGCCTTTCAGCGTGTAGAGCTGGGCAAAGATGGGCCAAGTTTTAAATTGTGACAGCGGTGCGCTGGCGGTGATCGGTGTGTGGTCAGCCAGTTTGCCAGTGAGAGACACGGTGCCGTTGACGTTGACGGTCATCGTCGCGTAGCCATCGCCTTGTGGATAGCTGGTTAGGGCCTTCACTGGGCTTTGGGTCTTGCTTGGGAAGACGAGCGTGTAGGGCTTGGTCGCGGTGCCAGCGAGATTGACGGGCACTTTCGTGAGAGCGCTGGCGGTGCTGTAATGGGCGCGATCAGCGTCGATGTTCGACACGGCTTGCACCACGCTAACCAACTTCTGCGTGACGGTGCCGGTGAGCTTGCCACTGCCGGGTGTCATGTTCAGGTTCAGGGCGAGTTCGATGTCAGGCTTGCCAGTGCGTTTGAGAAGCAGCGTCGTGGCGCGCGTGGTCGCGCTGAAGCGGGCTACGCCTGCGTTATCAAAGAAGCCCGGCGTACTCAGGCTCACGCCGTCGATCTTGAGGCTGCCGGTGAAGCTGCCTTTGGTGCCGAGCACGAGATTGAGCAGGCCGACATTCGCCACACCGGGCGTGGTGCTGCCATCTGGCAGGGCGAGTCCGTTGAAGGTGCCGACCAGTGCAAGAGTGAAGGGATTGGGGATGAATTTGGCGGTGAGCACCAGCCCTTCGGTGAAGTAAAAGGTCAGCGCGGGGAATTCCTGTTTAGCAGCCGTGATGCCAGTGCCTGCGGTGTTGTTGACCAGCCAACCGTCGAAGACCTGACCTGTGCCGGGAGTTGCAGTGAGGGTGATTGGCTTGCCCACTTCACGGAAGGTCGTGCCTGCATAGCCTGCCGTGACTGTGCCGGTTCCAGCGAGGATGACTTGCAGCGGCCGCGTGACTTTGAAGATGCGGGTGAGCGACTTGGTGACGTTGCCTTTGAAGTCCGTGGCTTTCACTTCCACGGTATTGAGGCCGGTTACTGGCGTGATCGGTGCAGTGAACGTCGTGATGGTGCCGCCGGGCGTACCGAGCGTGGCCAAGGTGAAGTCAGAGGGCGTGCCACCAGCGGTGAGCATTTTGAACTCCACTTTCTCCACGCCTTTGGCATCGGTGGCGGTGCCGATGAGGTTCGTGGTGCCGCCGGTGTTCACACCGACGAGCGCATTCAGGGCTGGCGTGGTGAGGGTCAAAGCCGGGGCAGTAACATCCGTCGGAAGTGTTGCTGAGGGATCAATGATCGTGACGCGGGCCGTGGTAGGACTGCTGAGCACGGCACCACCGGTCGGCGTGCTGAGGGTGACGAGGAAAGTTTCGTTCAACTCCACCAGTGCGTCAGTCGCTGTTTGCACTTCAAAGGTTTTGCTCGCCTCACCATTAGCAAAGGTGATCACTTGGGTTTTGGCGGTGTAGTCCTGGATAACCGTCGCCAGGGCGGACGGCGCTGCCGTGAGGGTGCTGGTGGCCACGGAGACCGCGACTGCACCACTGGTGCTGCCACTACGGTTGATCGTGAGAGTGGCCGTCCCGCCTTCCGTCACTGTGTAGCCAGCGGGAGCAAAGGTGAGATTGCCACCAAAGGTATCCCCCGTGCCCTGGATGCTGAAGTCGTAGGGGTTCTCGTCACTGTCATCATTGGCGATGCTCAGCGTTGCACTGCGCAGGCCGATGGCACCGGGGACAAAGGTGAGCTGGAAGGTCGTTGTGCCATTCAGCGCCGCGACGGGTGAGGTGGGCACGGTGATGAGGCTGAAGTCAGCCGCATTCGTGCCGCCGATCACGACCTTGGGCGTGCCGATGAGATTCAGTGCCAAGCCGCCGGTGTTGGCGATGGTGAAGGTGCGCACGAGGCTGCCGCCGACCACGTTGACATTGCCGAAGTTCGTGTGGTCCGCCACGCTCGGTGTGCTGTCACCATCGGTGATCTCCACGCTGTTGCCGCTGACCGCCATCTCGGGAAGAAAGATATAGACCTGCACCTGTTCCACCAGCCCGGAACTGCCGTTGTTGTAGCCGCCTGCGGTGCGGCCACGGGCGCGGATGTGGCCGCTGGCGGGCAGGGTCAGGCCGGTGCGCTCCCAGTTGGCCGTGCTGCCCACGCGGGTGGCGGTGCCGCCCAG
>CANJVS010000020.1 GCA_947477755.1 Verrucomicrobiaceae bacterium
ATCTCATGAGTATGGTTTGGCTTGTCCTCATAACTCCACACGCCGAAACCACCGCCCAGATGATCGCGCGCATTGAAGCGCGGGTTGCGCTCAAATTTGGTTCTTAGCACACTGAGGTTCGTGATCCGCTGCAGGGCAAAGGTGCGCATGGCTTTCCGCCCGGGATCATGCGCCAGAAGATACCAGCCATGCTCGATCTGGCCGACATGGTAGGGCTGCACGGTCCGCTGTTCCGGATTGGATCCCTTCAGCTTGTGGTACTCAAAACTCACTTCGCGATTCGCCATCACCGCATCCAGCAGGTCACCGAAGAGCGTCACGTCAGCTGGCATGACTCCAGCAGCCTTCACCGAAAAGGCTTCATCCAATTCATGCCACTGGATCGATACTTCCCCGGGGCAGGCTCCGGCGATTTTGCTGAAGCTGTCCGCCAGCATTCGCTCCAGCCTTGTTCCGCGCAGCGGTTCCAGGGCATGCCGAGCCAGGAACAGCGCCACCAGGTCATTGCGCGAGAGTTGCAGCATCGGAAACTCATGCACCTCCCGCGTGTAGTGGTAGCCGTGCCTGAGTTGATCATACTCCAGCGGCAGTCCGAGCTGGTCGCGCATGAAGGTCACGTCGCGCTGGATCGTTTTCGCCGTCACTTCAATTTCTTTGGCCAACGAGGAACAGTTCGGGAACTTGCCGGTGCGCACGATCTTGTGGATCTCCAGCACCCGCCACATCGCCGGGCGGCTGGTCCCTGATCGAAAAATGGCGGCGGGTGGTGGTGACTTGGCCCGCAATCTGCGGACTGAGAATGCTTTGGGCATGTTAGATAAATAAATACCAAAGAAAGTGCATGAATCACCCCATATATGTCCCACCCCCCGTGCAAAGATCGGCGCGTTCAGATTCTCTGCGCCCGAAAAAACTCACCATGTTCACCGCTCAACTCAAGACACTGCTCGCCGACACTGCCGCTCCCGTCATCCTGCTGGAAGGCACACGCCAGTTGCCTGTCGATAAGTGCCAGAGCCTTGCCCGCGTGGGCCAGGAATTAGCTGAAGCCTTACCTCACGCCATTTTCCGCAGCGGCAATGCCACCGGCACTGATGCAGCCTTTGCCTCAGGTGTGGCCACGGTTCCGGGAGCCAGGCTTGAGTTGGTGCTGCCGACACCAGGCATGGGTCGCTCCCGCCGCCCCGCTTGCGCCACCTGCCTGGCTTTGGGCGAGCTGCCGGTCCATGAACGTCACCGCCTTGCCCGGGAATCCTTCGCCGCTTCGCCCGAGAATCACCGTCTCTTCGACCTCTATCTGCGTGACCAGTCCGGCAATCCGGCCTATGCCAAAGCGCAATACCTCGTGCGCGATGCACTCAAGGTCTTCGGCAGTCCATCGCTCCAGCTTGCACCGGCCACCGTGGCCCTCTTTTACGTCAACACCAACGGTCCCGCCAGCGGTGGCACCGCCCACACCATCCGGCTCTGCGAGCAGCAGGACGTCCCCGTCTTCACCCAGCGCGACTGGTTAGCCTAACAAAAAAACGACCAAAATATCCGCCATAGCCAAATCGCCTTCATGCTATCACAACTGCATCAATCATCAGCCAATGCTCGGGACTCTGATTCGTGATTCATCTGACCCTCTTCAATCCTGTCGTATGGAAGACTTTGGCGATTGCTGTTAGGGGCTTAGAGTTAAAGGATAGAAGTGAAGCGTTCGTGACCACGCTCAGATCCTTCGGGAGCTGAAGGCCTATGCTAAATGCGAATGGCTGCGGCTTGTGGCCTGAGTGTTGCTGGCGATGCGTCGCCTGCGTCCGGCACTGCAATAAGGCGCAAGCATGCGGTAGATCTGGGCAGGGCAGATGGCGGGTGAGGCATCGACTTGATCCTGCGCCCCGGTCTCTCCCCTTACGGTGTCCTTTTCAATGAGGCACTGCGGGGTAACAGATGATCCAGAATCCACGATTGACTCAGGCTCTGCGTTTCGTTCATGCTCAGACACAGCCATGACCTCACGCCGATCCTTTCTTTCATCTGCCACTGCAGCTTCCTTCTCGTTGTCCGCCCTGCCTGTCATTGGCGCGGATGGAAAGAAATTCCGCACGGCATTGATCGGCTCAGGATGGTGGGGAATGAACATCCTGCGTGAGGCGATGGCTTCCGGCCGCATCAAGGTGGTGGCGCTGTGTGATGTGGATGAAAACGTGCTGGCGAACAGCGTCGAAGATGTGAAATCCGACAGCGGTGATGAGGCCAAGGGTTACAAGGATTATCGCGAACTGCTGGCCAGGGAAAAACCCGAGATCGTTATCATCGCCACGCCGGATCACTGGCATGCGCTGCAATCCATCGCCTCCTGCAAGGCTGGAGCGCATGTGTTTGTCGAGAAACCCACAGGCCACACGGTGAATGAAAGTCGCGCGATGGTGAGAGCCGCCAAGGAATCAGGCGTCGTGGTGCAGGTGGGATTGCACCGCCGGATCGGGCCGCATCACGTGGCGGCAATGGATTTCCTGAAATCGGGCAAAGTTGGAAAGGTTGGCATGGTGCGCTGCTTTGCTCACAGCAAAGGTGGCCCGGAAGTGCCGAAACCAAACAGCAAGGCACCTGAAGGCATGGACTGGAACATGTGGTGTGGTCCGGCTCCCGTGCGTCCGTTTAATTCGAAGATGCATCCCGGGGGATGGAGAAATTTTCTCGACTATGCAAACGGCACCCTGGGCGACTGGGGCGTGCACTGGCTCGATCAGGTGCTGTGGTGGAGCGGAGAAAAAGGTCCCAAGCGTGTCTTTTGCACTGGTGGTCGCCCGATCTTCGGCAAGGCCGTGCTCAGCGACAAGGAGCAGACAACCGATGCGCCAGACCATCAGGTGGCCACGTTTGAGTTCGAGCAGTTCACCGCGATTTGGGAACACCGCAAGTTCGCCGGGAATAACAACGAGAAACATGGCATCGGTGCCTATTTTTATGGAGAGAAAGGCGTGCTGCACATCGGCTGGCGCGATGGTTGGACATTCTATCCCGCTGACCCGAAAGGCCAGATCGTGCATGGTGATCACCAATTGCAGGAGCCTGATGGACACAACATTGCCCTGCTGTGGGCTGACTTCATCAAGGCCATCGAAACCGGTTGTAAACCAGTGGCTGACATCGAAAGCGCACACCGCTCAAGCTGCCTCCCCATGCTGGGAATGCTGAGCTGGAAAGCTGGTCGCAGCATTCAGTGGGATGCCGAGAATGAGGCAATCATCGGGGACGAAGAAGCGAGCAAACTTCTCAGTCGCGAATATCGTGCCCCCTGGTCGTATCCAGTCTGATCGCGCACGAAGTTTCCCGTGCTAGGTCTTGTGTGCGAGACGGTGGGAAAAGAAAATTCGGGCGCTTTCGGAGACACCGTAGGAGCTTTCCTCCTGACTGAGTTCATCCGTCTGGATTCGGAGATCGGCGAGTGCCTTGTAAAGCGGGCTGCGCTCCTGGATGAGACGTTGTAGCTTCAGTTGCGGAGGTTCTTCACCGCGCAGGAGCGGTCGATCATTGCTGGCGGCAGTTCGGCGTGCGAGCAATTCGGTGCTGGCTTCCAGCCAGGTGATGAAGCCAAGATGCTTTAAAAGCGGCGCATTGACCGGTTGGGTGACGATGCCGCCGCCGGTGGCAATGACGGTATGCTTGCGACCTAACAATTGGCGGAGGACAGCAGACTCGCGCTGACGAAATCCTGCCTCGCCTTCCTTGGCAAAGATTTCTGGAATCGTACAGCCCGCCTGGTCAGCAATCATGTGATCGGTATCCACGAATTGAAAATTGAGCATGTGTGCTGTGATCCGCCCGACGGTGGACTTACCGCTGCCCATAAGCCCGATGAGGATGACGTTTTCCGCTCGGTGCAGAGGTTTCTCTCCTGAATCGATCACGAGTTGGAGAATCGAAGAGGCGAGAATTGGATCCTCGCGCAGTGCCGTGAAATAATCGGGATAGCGTGGTGCCCAGCCCGTGGCTCGCAGCTTGGCATTGGAGACACGTTTGTGGGTCCAGCCTCGCTTGCGGGAGGGATCAGGTGGCTTGATGCCCGGGACAGGCAGATTGAAAAGCGTCGCGAGTCTTTCCAAGCAGGCGCGCTGGGTCATGTCTGCATCATCGACGACGTTGTAAATCCCCGCGATTTTCTGTGTGACAAGATGCACGAGAGCTGAAGCAGCATCATCAGCATGAATTTGATTGAGCAGTCGTCCCTCGGGCGCACCTTCGTTGATTTCGATACCGCTATTGCCTTCCAGCAGATTCTTCAAAACAAAGGAACGCCCAGAACCGTAGATGCCCGAGAGACGGGCGACACTGCCCTGATATGTGAGCGCAATTTCTTCAGCCTCACGAAGCAGGCGGCCGGTCTCCTTTTCCGGATTGGCGGCACTGGTTTCATCCACCACGCTGCCATCGGTTTGCGGATAGACACTTGTGCTGCTGACAAACAGTGGTCGGGCTTCCGGGTAGGCCGCGCGCAGATGGCACATGCCATCCACATAGACTGCCCGGTACATCTCTGCGCCGCCTTTGCTGGAACTGGCGCAGTGAATGAATGCATCCACAGGTCCAGTTTGTGAGCGCAATACTGCCACGGAGGCTTCGGAAGAGACATCGCATGCCAGCGCCTGCCATGGTTTTGTCGCGGAGAGTCGTTCGGCAGAATGATGCGATTGAGTGATGCCAATGACCTCATGCCCGGCCAGGTGAAAAAGATCCGCCGCACGTTCACCGACAAAACCACAACCAATAAGGAGAACCTTCATGATGGGCGGTTGGTCTTGTAGTGGGCTAGCAGACCATCGATAACGCCGCGCACATAATCCTCAATGGCGCTGGTGGTGAGCTTGCCGCCCATCAAAGTTCGGCCGAGATAATGCCCGGCCAGCAGCCGCCGATAAGTCAGCTCATGGTTCATGACATAGGGTTCCAGATAGACGACAGGACATTCGTAAAGTCGATTGGCCAGCAGGTTCCGTGCATAGACATACGGATTCGTTCCGACATGGCGCGCATTGGGTCTGGTGTAAACATAGGCGGGCAGATCAGTGACGCGGGCCATGCTTTCCGCCACAGCGGTAGCCAGGGGAAGCTCTTCCTCATGCACCCGGCCAAACAGGCGAGCCAGCATCTGATACCGCACGTCCTGTTGCGCCAACTCCACCGGAGCGTAACAGCCATTGATCATCACATGCAGGTGATTTTGCGGCGAGAACTGAGGTGATGTGGCATTACCCCATGATTCGGCATTGAAGTGGAGACATAACACCAGGTCAGGTTTGATCTGCTGATTGATGCGTTCAGCTCGCGCGTGAATCTCACTCACGCGATAAAACAATTTTTCCGACTGCCATTGAATGGTGATGAGTTTTGCATCGCCCGTCAGGTCTTTGTAGCTGGCCGCAGGTGTCGGAAAACCTGCTTCTTTGAGTGCTGCCAATGCTTCACTTTCAAAATCTGCCGGCCGTTTGACCGTGACAGGTTCCGTGTTTTCCCGCACGAGACTGACCACGGCTCCGAGTTTGAGAAGCCGCTCCTTAAGCACCTTGGCCGTTAGCAGGGAAAGATCGCCTTCCTGAATGAATTCGCCCTGTTTGAAGCTGAGATAGCGCTCCTCCATGACGGACCACGGCCCGCCGATGTGGCCGGGATCAATCGCGATGTGCAGATCGCTCAGCGGCGGCCTGTCGTTGAGCGGGGCCAAGTCACGGGCTCGCCTCCAAGATGATTTGCCAGCAGTGACGGCGGGCCCTTTCGATTCGCGAAAAGGAATTTTCAAGTTGGGCTTGCTGCTGTTTCCCGTCGGCACTTCGAGGGAATCCGGCGTGATTCGAAAGGGTGGAGGCAACCCGTTCTGCTCGGAATAAATTTGCTGCCAGGCTTTCTCAAACTCCTCCTTCGACATTGTTTTCGCGAATGCCACCAATTTGGACCAATCCGGTGCCGAGCCCAAAGGACTGACTCGATCCAGATGCGTGACGTCAGTGCTTGCAGATGCAGCTGCTTGATTCGACGCAGGAGCAATGGCGGCAGGCGTGACCGGGGAAGGGGGCTCTTGAGCCTGTGTACTCAGACTCAACCCGAGCACGCCAGCCCACCGCCCCCAGCAGATGAGGAAATGAAACTTCATGTACTGAGACTAGGGTACACCAATCAAATGGCAAGACTTCGCGTGCAGCATGAACCCTTTCCTTCGGTTCAGGCTTCAAGATTGAAATCTTGCCCCTTTGACAGCCGATCGAGGGCGCGTCGATATGGGCTGGGCATGGCAACCCCGCCCAATTCATCCATGCGAATGAGGCGGTGGTTCGCCGGCCATGTTTGCTGGGCTGCATACGGCCATTCATGAACCCAAAGAGTGACTTTGTAGCGGGTGATACTGTAGCTGCTCTTCATGAGCACTGCGGGAGGCTCTTGATGCATGGATTCAGGCAGCGAGGGCAGTTTCCAAAGACCCGTGCGGCGACTGCCTGTTTCTTGTTCAAGCAGGATGCTGTCATCAGTGCGGTGAAAAAAGACGCGCTCAGTGATTGGGGTGATTGTCGGTCGCGCGGACTTCACTGGCAGCATTCCGGGGTCTGTGGCACGGCAGTGTGACTTGACCGGACATTCGCTGCATGCGGGCCTGGCGGGTTTGCACAGGGATTGGCCTAACTCCATGAGGGCCGAGTTGAAAGCTCGGGGGTCATCGGTTGCTCTGACAAGTTCACGGGCACGCTCCCAAAGGCGTTTTGTTCCAAGAGTGGAGTCGATGGGAGTTGAGTCATTATCGAGTCGGGAAAGGACACGCGCGACATTGCCATCAACAATGGGCTCGGCCAGCCCGAAAGCGAAACTGCTGACGGCTCCGGCAGTGTAAGGACCAATGCCTGGCAAATGACGGATTGTCTCAGGATCAGCAGGAAATTGGCCGCCATGATCACGGACGACGGCTTGAGCAAGTTTGTGCAAATTCCGTGCACGACGATAGTAACCGAGACCTTCCCAGGCATTCAAAACATCTGTTTCACTTGCTGCCGCGAGAGTGGCAAAATCGGGGAAGCGTGCAAGCCATCGAGTATAGTAGCCACGCTCCAATACCGTGGCGATCTGTGTCTGTTGGAGCATGATCTCCGAAATCAAAATGGCATATGGATCGCGAGTGCGCCGCCAAGGGTAATCGCGCCCGCCATGCTGAAACCACGTAACGAGGGAGATTGCGAGAGATGCGGCGGGCACGAGGGGGAAGCCTGATCAATCCCGGCAGGGAAGGTTAGCGGGTGGAAACAGCCTTGGTTCCGTCACGTTTGAGCAGGCTCTCCAAACCGTCATCGGGTGGCACTCCCTTTTGGATAGCCTGCTCATACTCGGTTCTGGCTTTGTCCCATTGTGGAGGGTTTCCCGTGGCATAGAGGACGGCCAGGTTGAAGTGCGCTTCGCCATAACTTGGATCAATGGAAAGCGCAGTCCGGAATTCCCGCTCAGCCCGGTCCAGAAAGTTTAATTTCGTGGCAATGATGCCGAGGTAATGGCGGCTGCGCGCATTTTTGGGATTATTGGTGAGGTTTTTTTCGAAAGACGACATCGCGTCATTCCATCGGTCCTGTTTGAAGTAAGTGACGCCGAGATGGAATGAAGCCATCTCGTTTTTGGGATCGTAAATGAGGCACTTTTTCAACGCAGCTTCGGCCTCAGGATACTTCTTCTCCCGTTCGCTTGAATAGCCCAGACCAACGAGGGCTGTGGTGTTTTTGGGGTCAATTTCGAGGGCCTCTTTGTAGAGCGTTGAAGCATCACTGAAATGCTGCGAACTAAAGGCTTCATTGGCCTTGCCAAGAAGGACATCCACTGAGTCAGCAGGTTTTTGGGTCTCTGGTTTAGACGCTCGTGCGATGAGGGTTCCCTGAATGCCATTGTTACCGAGCATTTCACGAACAGCCGGATCAGTGAAAATTTTCTCTTCATCGGCAGTGAGAGTGAGCCTGTCATTTTTCAGTTCGGCAAGCTGCTCAAGCAGCTTTGGGGAGATGCCCTCCATTTTTTGCAGTTCGCTGATCACGAGATTTTTAGCCTGCTGCTGGCGATACTGGGCGCTGAGTTGGCGCATGACAATCTCACGCAATGTGGCGTTTTCCTGAGCTAGTTCCGGTGACATTCCCGGCTTGGCATCCTGCAGGTTTTTCAATTGCAGCACCAATTCAGCCATCTTTTTCTGGTAGCCCCCGCTTTGCTCACGCAGCGTGGCCAGTTCTCCCTGAAAGGTGGTGACCTGACTGCGCAGGCTGGCGATTTCCTGATCCTTGCGGGCTGCGTCAGTCTTTAAGGTGACAATCTGTTTTTCAGCGGCTTCAAACTCTGCTTTTCGGCGATCCGTTTCATCGGCCAGTTTCTTCAGCTCGTCTGGCGACATCTTGGTTTTATCCTTCTTGAGCGCTTCGATCTCAGCCTTCATGCCCAACGCCTGCGCACTGAGCGCATCACGTTCCTTCGATATCTTGGAGATATCATCACCGGCCATTTTTGCTGCATCACGCTCCTTGATTGCGGCATCGCGCTCGTTCATGAACTTGTTCCGCTCTTGCTCGATCTCGGTGATGCGTGCGAAGGCTTCTGCCAGTTTTTGAGTTGAGTCCTTGGAGCCGTTTTCTGCTGCTGCGAGCCTTTGTGCGACCTTTTTATATTCCACCTCAATGCCGATTTTCTCTTTGGTTAGAACGTCAAGCTGCTGCTGAGTGGCCCTGCCTGCGGCAACTTCGAGTTTCATGGCCTGCATGGCCTCTTCCAATTTCGCTGTTTTTGATTCCAACGCCTGCTTGTCTGCGCGAGCAGCGGTGATTTCACCCGAGGCCCATTGATACCATTGTTGCCACTTTCCCAAATCCACCTGAATTTGGTTATTTTGAGATTCGAGCTGCGATATGCGCTGGCGGTAGCCCTGTTCCCATTGGGACAGTGTTTCATTCAGGCTTGGCAACGAACCTGGACCGCCGGAGACAAGCGGTGAGTTGACTGTGACAGGATTTGGTGCCGTTGCAGTCGAAACAGACGCACTGGCAGGAGTGGGTTCAGTAGCGGCTGGCACCGATGCTGGAGTTGGAGATGGCTGAGATAGTTTGGCCTGAATGCGCGCAATGGCTTGCTGGGTGAGGCCTCGGCGATTGCTCAGCATGCCTGGCTGCCATTTGGGATTGGACTGCGCCACTCCGTCGAATATCTGCTGCATTTTTTGATACAGCGAGAGTGAGCCGGCTAAATTGCCCTCGGCCTCGAGTTTTTCCGCATCATTCTTTAGCAGATAACCACGAAAAAACTGCTCCGAGGCATCGTCCGCAGAAATGGTCTGCGCATGAGTAGGCGCAATCATAATGACTGTGGCGGCGGCCAGAATAGCGGGGGGGCAAAACTTCATGGAGCCTGACTTTAATGGGAATGGGAGTTCTTGTAAATAGGGCTGTCGCAAATCGACGCCATGCGCGGCCGATTGGTTTTCACAAGGATTGCCTCTTGTTTTGTCCAATTTTGTCGAATCAGGAGTGCGCCGATCAAGCACAATCCTGCTTCTCATTCGTGCCAATCTTGCACCTTTCTCCGCAGACGTAGTCCCCCTGCAATAGACGCCGGACTCTTGCCAAATAAGGCATGGTGCTTTGTTACGCCAACGTGGCACATTTAAAGCATAGAGACAGGCAAACCAACCAAGCCCATCATCATGAGTCCCGAAAAATTCACCGTTAAACTTCAAGAAGCATTCAACGCATCGCAGTCCATCGCCACAAGGCATGGGCATCAGGAATTGAAACCAAGTCACCTGCTTCAGGCCTTGCTTGAGCAGGAGGGCGGTATTGCCACTCCTCTCTTTGAGAAGGCGGCGTTGAAGCCTGAGGTCATCTCAAGTTTTAAATCCCAGCTTTCCAGCCTTCTGGAGCGTCAACCCAAAGTCAGTGGTGGATCAGGTGGTCTGCACCTCTCGAACGAGTTCCGTGAACTCATGACGAAGGCCGAGGATGAACAGAAGAAACTCAAGGACGACTTCCTGAGCGTGGAGCACATCCTGCTGGCTCTTTTCAAAACGAAAACTGAAGTTTCCGAACTGCTGAGGCAGGCCGGACTAACTTACGACACTGTTTTGAAGGGACTGACGGCTGTGCGGGGTAACCAGCGTGTGGTCGACCAGGATCCGGAAGGGAAGTATCAAACCTTGGAGAAGTACGGAACAGATCTCACTGCCCGGGCCAAGGCTGGCAAGATTGATCCGGTCATCGGCCGTGATGAAGAGATTCGTCGCGTGATGCAGGTGCTCAGTCGCCGAACGAAGAACAACCCCGTTCTCATTGGCGAACCCGGCGTCGGCAAGACTGCCATCGCTGAAGGACTGGCCCGGAGGATTGTGGCCGGAGATGTGCCTGATTCACTCAAAGGCAAACGCCTCATCAGCATGGACCTCGGCGGCATGATGGCCGGAGCAAAATTCCGTGGTGAATTCGAAGAACGGCTCAAAGCCTTCCTCAAGGAAGTCACGTCGAGTGAAGGTGAGATCATCCTCTTCATCGACGAACTTCACACGATCGTCGGCGCCGGGAAAGGCGAAGGGGCAATGGATGCAGGCAATCTTTTGAAGCCGCAACTTGCCCGCGGTGAACTGCGCTGCATCGGCGCCACCACGCTGGACGAGTACCGCAAGCACATCGAAAAAGACCCCGCTCTGGAGCGGCGCTTTCAGCCCGTCAAAGTCGGCGAACCGACGGTCGAGGACACCATTGCCATCCTCCGCGGTTTGAAAGAGCGTTATGAAGTACATCATGGCGTGCGCATTCAGGATAACGCCATCATTGCCGCGGCCACGTTAAGTAACCGGTACATCACTGACCGGTTCTTGCCGGACAAGGCAATCGATCTCGTGGATGAGGCCGCCAGCCGCATCAAGATCGAACTCGACTCCATGCCCACGGAGATCGATGTGATCGAACGTCAAGTCATGCAGGGCGAGATGGAACGCCAGGCCTTGAAGAAAGAGAAGGATGCCGCCAGTAAAACCCGGCTTGAGAAGCTCGACAAAGAAATCGCTGATCTCAAGGAGAGTTCCTCGGCGCTGAAGGCTCAGTGGATGAAGGAAAAGGAATCCGTCCAGGCCGGTCGTAAAATGAAGGAAGAACTCGAGCGTCTGCGCACTGAGCAAGAACAGGCACAGCGCCGCGGCGATTTTGGTCGTGCAGGTGAGATTCAATACGGGCTGATCCCCAACCTGGAAAAGAAACTCAGCGAAACATCTTCCGAAAACAAAGAACCGCGTTCTGCCAACACTTTGCTCCGTGAGGAAGTTACCGAAGAAGACATCGCCCGAGTCGTTGCCAACTGGACAGGCATTCCTGTCTCACGACTGCAGGAAGGTGAGCGCTCCAAACTGGTAAAGATGGAAGAACGGCTTGCGGCCCGAGTCATCGGACAGAGGGATGCCATCGTCGCCGTCAGCAATGCGGTGCGCCGTGCGCGTGCCGGCATTCAGGATGAAAACCGCCCAATCGGCAGTTTCCTGTTCCTTGGTCCCACCGGTGTCGGGAAAACTGAACTGTGCAAAGCTCTCGCCGAGTTCCTCTTTGATGACGACAGCGCCATGACCCGCATCGACATGAGCGAGTACATGGAGAAGCACAGTGTGAGCCGTCTGATCGGTGCACCTCCAGGTTATGTCGGTTACGAAGAAGGAGGCCAGCTCAGTGAGGCTGTGCGCCGTCGCCCTTATAGTGTCGTCTTGTTTGATGAGGTTGAAAAAGCTCATCCTGATGTTTTCAACACCCTGCTTCAGGTGCTCGATGATGGTCGTATCACTGACGGCCAGGGGCGCACGGTTGATTTCAAGAACACGGTCATCATCATGACCAGCAACATTGGCAGCAACGCCATTCAGGACGTCAGCAATCCAGAGCAGCGTGATGCGCTGGTGCGAGACAGCCTCAAGCAGTTCTTCCGCCCCGAGTTCCTCAACCGCATCGACGAAATCGTTATCTTTGACCGCCTTGATGCAGGCCAACTTGACAAAATCGTCAAAATCCAACTCAAGCGTGTCATCGACCGTCTCGCCAAGCAGAACATCCATCTCACCGTCACCGACGAAACCACCCGCTACCTCGCGGACGCAGGATTTGATCCTGTTTTCGGTGCACGCCCGCTCAAACGCGCCATCCAGAAACATCTCCTCGATCCGCTCAGCTTGGCGGTCCTCGAAGGCGGCTTCAAAGACGGTGATCACATCTCGGCCGTGATGCAGAATGGCAAGCCGGTGTTCGAGAAAAAATAACGAGCAGGGGGTCTTTATCGATACAGCGCAGCGCCAATCTACCTTGATTGGCACTGGCACCAACGCTCCGCCACCTGCGTCTTTTGGCAGCTGTGGCGGAGCGTTTTGGTTATCTGATTTCGGCAAGCGATCTGGTTCAGACTCGAAATTACTTGTTCCAACCGCTCTCAAATCGCAGCACTGATGTAGAGAAGTAATTTGGGTTAACCCTTTTTGGTCTTACCCGCCGCTCCGTTCTCCTGATAGATTAAAAGTTGGTTGGCCCATTCTGGCGCCACTCCAATCGTATGCACCGCCTTAGTTGGGTGTGAATCGCCATCACTTCACATGCACTCGTGCGCTTCAATGATTCCCGGAACACTTCCCTGCGTTGGAGCCTTGAACGACGCGTTGTCCACCGGTGCACTCGAGCGCATGGCCCGTCTCGCCTGGCGGAATAATGCTCGCTGCATTGGCCGTCTCTTCTGGGAGACTCTGCACTTATTCGACGCGCGCACCGCCAGCAACCCGGACGAGGTGTTTGATGCCTGCGTGCGGCACCTTGAATACTCGTCCAATGATGGGCGCATTCGGCCGGCGATCACGGTGTTTGCGGCGGCGGGTCCGCGAGAAAAGGGCATCCGCATTTGGAACACGCAACTAATCCGCTATGCAGGATACCACGCGGCGGATGGCACCGTTCTCGGGGATCCGGATCAGAGGGAGTTCACGAAGCGGGTGATGGAGATGGGTTGGCAACCACCGTGCGATCGCTCCGCCTTTGACGTGTTGCCACTGGTGGTGGATTTCCCAGGTCACGCGCCGCGGTGGTACAAACTTCCCCGGCATGCGGTGCTTGAAGTGCCTATATCACATCCCGAGTTTGATTGGTTCGCCGGACTGGGTCTGAAATGGCATGCAGTTCCCGCCGTTGCCGACCGGGCGCTGGCGGGAGACGGTCACCGTTTCACCGCCGCACCTTTCAGCGGCTACTACATGGGCACCGAAATCGCATCGCGAAACTTCGGTGATGAGAGGCGCTACAACGTGCTTCCGATCATTGCCGAGCGAATGGGGATCGACCGCTCCAAGCGCAGCCTGTTATGGAAAGACCGCGCTCTCGTCGAACTCAACACTGCTGTTCTGCACTCTTTCCGCGAGGCTGGGGTGGCCATCGTGGATCATCACACTGCCTCCGCCCAGTTCATGCAACACGTTGAAAAGGAAGAACGCTGTGGGCGCCAAGTGCCCGGTGACTGGTCATGGCTGGTGCCGCCGATGTCCGGTTCCACCTGCCCGGTCTTTCATCGCTATTACCACGATGACCTTCCAGAACCTGCTTACGTGGAGCAGATTCGCCCCTGGTAATCTGGTTTTTCAATTCACATCTTATGCCTGACTCAACACCCACCACTTGAGCAAGGCATGCGCTGATAGAAAAATCTAGAGCATGACAACAATCGTCAAAAACCGAACGATGAACTCGTTTCGACTGAGCAGGGCAGAACGATTGGTTGGGTCTGAAAGCATAAGACAGACAAGAATGGTTGATGCAGGTGCTTAATGGGGCCCACGTTTTTTAAAACTATCAGCAAGGCTAACCACCTTGCTGGCTGGAGATGGGTTCACCCATTAATTAGAGGAAACGAGTCCCACAGCTTCCTGAGTCGGGTGGGTAAGGCTGCGGTGAATTGGTTCGATTTTCACTTCTCCGTCAGGGGCGGCACTGGGAACAGTGAAAAGCGTGTGAAGTAAGGCATGAACTAAAAGAAAAATTGACAGCAGAAGCAAAAAGATAGCCAAAAAACGAACGAAAAATTCGTTGCGAATTAAAAGCGATGGATGGTTGGATTTGTGCTGAGGCATGAACTGCAAAGGATGGATCGAAGCAAGCTCCAGAAATGGAACCAACAGATTTTATTAATCAT
Organism: Verrucomicrobiaceae bacterium; assembly: GCA_947477755.1. Lineage (GTDB taxonomy): Bacteria > Verrucomicrobiota > Verrucomicrobiia > Verrucomicrobiales > Verrucomicrobiaceae > Prosthecobacter. Next base: position 14,188 of record CANJVS010000020.1, read on the forward strand.
CAATGCAAACGGAAATTTACAGTGCATAGATGGGTTAACCCATGAATCTGATCGTGCAGTATTGGTTGTCGGCTGATTTGGGTTAAATTCATTTTTCAACCTGAATTCATCAAACGTTATGTTCGGCATGGTCAACAAAGCAGTCCAGGAACTCCTAGCCACACAACATGGTGAGGATATCTGGTTAAGAATTCGACTCCAGGCCGGCGTGGAAGAGGAATTGTTCATTTCAAACGAATCTTATCCAGATGACATCACCTTTCGCCTGGTGGGAGCGGCGTCATCGGTGCTGAATGTGCCGGCTGAAGTTGTGTTGAATCAATTCGGGCGTTGGTGGGTCCTGAAAACAGCCAGAGAGGGCTATGGAAACCTCATGAAGGCCGGAGGCAGGACGCTCAGCGAATTTTTGGTGAATCTGCCTAACTTTCACATGCGCATCGTGATGATGATGCCTGAGTTAAAACCGCCTGAATTCGAGTGTTCTGATATCGAAGCAGATTCTCTGCGACTACACTATCGGAGTCTTCGACGCGGACTCTCAGCTTTTGTGATCGGTCTTTTGGAGGGACTGGGTGAGATGTTTGCGACACCTGTCAAAGTTTACCAGGAGCAAAGGTTGGACGACGGCGCGGATCACGATGTATTTTTTGTAAGTTGGAAAGTTTGAAGGGACCAATTCATGAGTTCACCCGATCTGCCATGGCCTTTGCTGGAAGAGTGTTTCCCGTTCGCTTTTGCATGGGACAGCACTGGGCGGATCGTCAAAGCCGGAGCCTCTTTGAGGAGGCTTTGTCCAGAATTGGTCGGGCCCTGCCAACTCGTGGATGTCTTTGAATTAAAACGCCCGGCTGGTGGATTGAACTCCAAATGGTTACTGGAGAATGCAGGGAAATTGCTGCTGCTCGAATTGAAACCTCATGGAGTGCTGATGCGCGGGCAGGTGCTGATACTGAAATCCTGCGGTCTTGGAGTCTTCGTGGGAACCCCTTGGCTGAATTCTCCAGATGATCTGGAACGGTTCGGGCTGAGTCTGACGGACTTTGCCCCGCACGATTCTGCTCAGGATCTTCTGCAGATGGTGCAGGCACAGCGAACAGCAAACCAGGAACTTCATGACCTCAATGCCCGGCTGAAAGTACAGAGGCAAAAGCTGGTCGAAAAGGAAGCTGAGGCGCGCAAACTGGCCATTGTGGCAGAACGCAGCGAAAATGCGGTGATCCTCTCCAATGCCCTTGGAGAAATCGAATGGGTGAATGAGGGATTTGTGAAAATGACTGGATGGAGCCTTGATGAAGTTCGCGGCAAGATGCCCGGCACCTTGCTGCAAGGCCCAAATACCGATTCGCTTATGAATCAAGACAATTCTGATCCAATTGCAAACAATAACTGGCTTCGCACAGAAATTCTCAATTACCGAAAAAACGGAACCACTTACTGGGTGGAAATCGAATTTCAACCGATCTTGAATGCTGTTGGAGAGGTGATGCATTTCTTGACCGTGGAGAGGGACATCTCCTATCGCAAACATGAGGATTCGCACCGCCGACTTGTATCGGTGGTGACCCGGGTGATAGCTAATACGATGAATTCTGAAGCTGGCGTGTTGTCTATTCTCGAATCCATCACGACAGAGCTCGGCTGGGTTCACGCAGAATGGTGGACTCTGGACGATAATGAGTGTTACCTAGCATTGTCACAGACTTGGAGTGAAAAGGGAATGCAACTGCTGTCATTCATCGAGGCTGGCAAGTATCTCCAATTTGGTCCAGGCAAAGGGCTTCCAGGCAGAGCCTGGAGTCATGGGCAAAGTCAATATGTGACTAATGTTCAGCGGGATAGTGATTTTCCAAGAAGGGATCAGGCGGTGTCTTGTGGTATCATTTCAGCCTGTGCTTTTCCCGTCAATTTGGACGGGAAGTTAATCGGTGTGATGGAGTTCTTCAGCAATCGTGTGGATATTCATGACGAACAATTTCTAGCGACGCTGAACGGCATCAGTAAGCTCATTGGAGTGATGCTGGAGCGTTTAGCGGCCGGAGAGGCTCTGAAAAGAAGCGCAAGAGTCATGAATGAGGGACAGCATTTGGCTCAACTGGGAACTTGGGAGTGGGACCTCCGCAAAGAGTCGATGTTCTGGTCAGACGAAGAGTTTCGCCTTAACGGATATGAGCCACGTAGTTTTGTTCCAACCATGGAGCACATCAGGCGATGCCTGCATCCCGAGGACAGGCCGCGTTTTGTTGAAGATTTGATTCGATTGACCGAGACGGGGGTGAGTCAGGAAAGGTCCTATCGACTCATGCGTGAAGACGGTGAAATCCGACATGTCCGCACCCTGGCCACAGTGGAGAATGATTGCGACGGCAAACCGCGCCGCTTGTTTGGAATGATGCAGGACATTTCAGAAACCATCTTGGCTGAACAAGCTTACATGGAGGCCCAACTCAGCCTGAAGCAGACGGAAGAGCGGTGGCAGTTTGCCCTGCAAAACAACGGACTCGGAGTCTGGGATTGGAATATCCTCAGCGGCTGCGTCCTATATACCGACCGTCTGCAGGAAATGCTTGGCTACGAACCCGGCGAATGGCCACAGCATG
>CANJVS010000021.1 GCA_947477755.1 Verrucomicrobiaceae bacterium
GCGAAGAACTGTCTGCTTGCCCGCCGCTTCCTCGAACAAGGCGTGCGCTACGTTTCACTCTACTGCGCCTCGCGTGCGAGCGCGGTGGACGGCCTGCTGAACTGGGACGCACACAAGACGTTGAAGGCCGACTACGAGCGTCATTGCCCCATCTTCGATCAGCCGACTGCCGCGCTGCTTACCGATATGAAACAGCGCGGCCTGTTGGATGACGTGCTCGTCGTCTGGTGCACGGAGTTTGGCCGCATGCCGACGCATCAGGAAGGCACCAGCGGTCGCGACCACAATCCCGATGCTTTCACCACCTGGATGATGGGCGCGGGTGTGAAAGGCGGCGTGAGCTATGGCGAGACGGATGACTTTGGCCGTCGCTCCGTCGTGGACGTCGCCACGGTCTATGATTTCTACGCCACCGTGCTGCACCTGCTCGGACTCAATCACGAGAAGCTGACCTATTACCACAACGGCGCGAACCGTCGCCTCACGGACGTGCATGGGCATGTGATCAAGAACATCCTCGCATGATCGCTGTCATGAAACCTTTCGCGATCATCCTCGCGCTTCTTGCATCGTTCGCCGCAGAGTCCTCCGCCGCAACGCAACCGCCGAACTTCGTTTGGATCATCGCTGATGACATGTCGCCTGACACCGGCGCCTACGGTGCCACGGACATCAGCACGCCGAATCTCGATGCGCTCGCAGCCCAGGGTCGGCGCTACACTCGCGCTTATGCGACGGCGCCGGTTTGCAGTTCGTCCCGCTCGGCGTTCATCCTGGGTTGCTCGCAGATCACCACCGGACTGCACGCGCACGACGTCGAGAATCCGCAGCCGCTGGCCGCGCCTTACGAACCTTTGCCCACGCTGCTGCGCAAGGCGGGTTGGTTCGTTTCCAATGCGGCGGCACCCGGGTCGATGCGCAGCGGCAAGCCCATCAAGAAAGGCAAGACGCACTACAACTTCGCGCACGACGCGGCGGTGATGTTCGACGGCGAGGACTGGCGCAAGCGCAGGCCCGGGCAGCCATTCTTCGCGCAGTTTCAGATCACGGAGCCCCACCGCCCATTCCCAATTCCGGCGGAGTTCGATGAGGCGAAGCTCAACGCCATCAAGTTGCCGGCGAATTATCCGGATCATGCGCTCATGCGACGCGATTGGTATGCGTATCAGCGCAGCGTCGAGGTCGTTGATCAGCGCGTCGGCGCGATCATAGCTCAACTCAAGGCGGAGGGAGTGCTCAACAACACCATCGTGATGTTCTTTGCCGATCACGGCCGCCCCATGCCGTGGGGCAAGCAATGGCTCAGCGTCGAGGGCCTCAAGGTGCCGCTCATCCTGCGCGGTCCGGAAATCAAAGCCGGCGGCATCGAGGAACGCCTCGTCAGCCTCATCGATCTCGCTCCGTCGATGCTGCAACTCGCGAACCTGCCAGTGCCCGCGTGGATGGAAGGGCGCGCGATTTTCGGGGCCGAATTTCCCGAACGCGAGCACGTCTTCGCCGCGCGCGATCGCTGCGGTGACGCGCAGGATCGCATCCGCGCCGTCATCGGCATGGACTCGTTGTTTGTGCGAAATTTCAGACACGATCTCTCACGCTTCAACTGGTCCAGCTACAAGGAGGACAGTTATCCCGGCCTGCCGTTGTTGCGCGTGCTCAGCGCCTCGGGCGGGCTCAATGAGTTTCAATCCCGCTGGGTCGCCCCGAGCCGTCCTGAGTTCGAGTTCTATGATTTCAAGAACGACCCCCAAGGCCTGCAAAATCTCGTCACCGACAGCAAGCACGCCGCCACGATGAACAACATGCACGCCGCGATGGATGCCTGGATGAAATCCACCGGCGACCGCGCCGCTCTGCCCGATCCCGCGACCGAGCCTTCGCTGGCGGAAATCCAGAAGAGCAAACGCGGCGACTACCAGCGCACCTGGACCAAGCGCCTTGGAAAACCAGAACCCACCGATGCCGAGCGGCTCGCTTGGTGGGAGAAAAGTTACGGTCTGCCAGCGAAGCCAGCACTTCCGTGAACTACACTCACCATGAAACGATTCCTCATCCTCCTCTCTCTTCGTCGCCCTGCTGCTCGCCCGGTTGACCGCACTGCTCGGTGGCGAGCCGTCATGCCCCAGCGAAATGCCATGGTGATGGCGCATTTTACATTTTCATACTGCCCCTCATGAAACCCTTGCGCTTCCTCTTTTTCCTTTGCTTGGCCACGACATGCTTTGCCCAAGCCGCCGACATCATCGTCCGCGATGCCGCGTCTCTGCGCTCAGCCCTGCGCGATCTGAAACCCGGCACGACGCTCAAAATCAGTCCTGGCGAGTATCCCGGCGGCCACTCCGTCTCTGGAATCGAAAGGCTCACCATCGAGGCGCTCGATCCCAAACAGGCGCCGGTCTTCAAAGGCGGCAAGACAGGCTTCCAGTTCTCACGCTGCCCGCAGTTGACGCTGCGGCACCTCCGCATCAGCGGGCAGAGCGTGAACGGCCTGAATCTCGACGACGGCGGAGACCTGGCGCATCCGGTCACGGGCATCACGCTCGATCACATCGAGGTCAGTGACATCGGTCCCACCGACAATCACGATGCCATCAAATGCTCCGGCCTCGACCAGGCGACCCTTCGCGACTGCATCATCAGCGGCTGGGGCGGACAGGGCATCGACTTTGTCGGCTGTCATCGTTCGCTGATCACCGGCTGCCGGTTGATCGGCAAAGAAGGTTTCAGCGCCAGCGCCGGCATTCAGCTCAAAGGCGGCACGAGCGACATCATCGTCGAGAAATGCCATTTCACGAACGCCGGCGAGCGTCCCATCAATCTCGGCGGCTCCACCGGCCTGCCTTACTTTCGCCCGCAAGGGGCCAGGTATGAAGCGGCCCGCCTCATCGTGCGAAACAACACCATCGAGGGGAGTCCTTGCGCGGCGGCTTTTGTGGGCGTCGATGGCGCCGAGTTTGTCAGCAACACCGTCAGGTATCCCGGCAAATGGATCTTTCGCATTCTTCAAGAAACGCAACTGCCCGGCTTCGCCCCCTGCCGAAACGTCCTCATCAAAGACAACCGCATCACCTTCCGTCGCTCCCAAGTCCAGACGGACATCAACATCGGTGGAGGCACCGCGCCGGAGACCTTCCGCTTTGAAAACAATCACTGGCTCGCCGAGGACAAACCGCAGGCTTCCAAGCCCAGATTGCCCGTCGCGGAAAAGGACGGCGTGTATGGCCAGGTCAGTGGCGGCGCAAAATGAACTGCGGGAAAAGCCAAATCATGAAGTCCATCATCTTCCTCCTCACCACACTGCTGCTCGCATCGCTGGCCACGCTTCCCGCCGCCGAGCCATCCGGCGTCGCCTTCTTCGAGCAGAAAGTTCGTCCGGTGCTCGTGGAGCATTGTTACTCGTGCCACAGCGCTGAGGCGAAAAAGCTCAAGGGCAACCTTTACCTCGACTCGAAGGCGGGCTGGGAGAAAGGCGGCGACAGCGGCGAGCCGGTCATCGTGCCCGGCAAACCGGAGGCGAGTCTGCTCATTCGTACCGTGCAGCATCTCGAGGCCGACATGGAGATGCCGCCGAAGAAGCCGAAGCTGCCTGATGCGGTCATCGCTGACCTCGTGAACTGGGTGAAGATGGGCGCTCCCGATCCGCGCGACGGCGTGAAGATCGAAGCGAAGCGCGGCGACAAATCGTGGTGGTCGCTGCAACCGAACAAAGTGGCTTCGGCTTTAGCCGAAAGTTCAAATCTTGAGCTAAAGCTCAAGCCACTTTCAATTGATGGCTTCATCACCGCGAAACTCGCGGAGAAAAAACTCACGCTGAATCCTGCCGCTGATCCGCGTGCGCTCATCCGTCGCATGAGCTACGACGTGACCGGCCTGCCTCCGTCGGTCGAGGAAGTGGAGACGTTTGCGAAGGCATATCAGGCGAATCCGCGTCAGGCTGTCGAATCGCTCGTGGACCGTCTGCTTGCTTCACCGCGTTACGGCGAGCGCTGGGGGCGTCACTGGCTGGATGTGATTCGCTTCGGCGAGAGCAATGGCTTTGAACGCAACTTCGTGATCGATGATCTCTGGCCGTTCCGCGATTACGTCATTAAGTCGATCAATGACGACAAGCCGTTCAACCAGTTCATCACCGAGCACCTCGCGGGCGATGTGATTGGCAAAGACAACCCGCAGGTCGAAGTCGGCAGCGCCTTCCTCGTTGCGGGACCTTACGATGACGTGGGCAATCAGGACATCGTCGCGCAAAAGAACATCCGCGCCGCCACGCTCGACGACATGATCACTGCCACGAGCGGGGCATTCCTCGGACTCACCATCAACTGCGCCCGCTGTCACAATCACAAGTTCGATCCCATCCCCACCGAGGATTACTACCGGCTGCGCGCGGCGTTTGAAGGCGTTACGCACGGACGACGCGCCATCGCCACGAAGGAGCATCGCGAGGCATTCACCACCGCTACGAAGCCGCTGGCTGCCGAGGTGAAGAAGCTCGAAGCTGAACACGCATCGCTCGATCAAGCCATCGAGGCACGGGCCAAGGCGGCATTTGCCAAATCCAAATACACGCGCCCGAAAATCGACCAGAACGGGACCGACGAATCTTTCGCCGTCGCGGAAGCAAAACACCTCAAGTTTGTCATCCTCGGCCTGACTGGAGATCATCAGCCGGCCGCAAAAGGCAAACGCAGCGGCGGCGGCAAGCTCACCGAGTTCCAAGTGTGGAGCGCGGAAGATCCGAATCGAAACGTCGCGCTCGCCAGCAATGGCACCAAGGCGGAAGGCGCGAAATCAGCGACAGCTGAGGACTTTCCCGAAGCCTACGGGCCTCAATACTGCATTGATGGAATGCTCGGTGAAGCGTGGTTCATCGGCGAGCCAGCCGTGCTGACGCTCACTTTTGCAAAGCCGGAGAAAATCAATCGCATCACATTCATCAATGCCCGTGGCGACCGCAGCATCGACGAGGGCAAAGTCCGCGGAGCCACGCCGTGTGAGTATGAGATTCAGGTGTCGTCGGACGGAAAGACATGGCGCACCGTCGCCAGCGACGAAGGCCGCGAACCGTGGACGCCTGCTCATGGCATCGCGCGTTCCCGCCACGATGTGATGGCCACGGACGAGCAGGCAAAGCTCGTGGCGCTCGACAAGCAAATCGCCGTCGTGCAGGCGAAGCTCAAGGCCGTGCCTGAGTTGCCGCAGATGTGGGTCGGCACACACACGCAGCCGAAGGAGCCGACCTTTGTCCACAAAGGCGGAGACCCGATGAAGCCCGCCGATGCCGTTGTGCCTGCGAGCCTCAGCATGCTCGATCAAGTCGCGAAGCCCTACGCGCTGAAGCCCGATGCGGATGAAGGTGAGCGCCGTCTCGCGCTGGCAAAGTGGATCACTGGCAACGACAATCCGCTGACGCCGCGTGTGCTCGCGAATCGCGTGTGGCAATGGCACTTCGGCACCGGCATTGTCGATACGCCGAGCGACTTCGGCTTCCTCGGCAGCAAGCCCACGCATCCCGAGTTGCTCGACTACCTTGCGAGCCGGCTCGTCGCGAACGGCTGGAGGCTCAAGCCTCTGCATCGCGAGATTCTGCTCTCGCAGACTTACCTGCAAAGCGCCGCGTATCGCGAGAACGCCGCCAAGGAAGACAAGGACGCGCGTCTGCTCTGGCGCTTTCCGCCTCGCCGACTCAGCGCTGAAGAACTCCGCGACACCATGCTGACCGTCGGCGGCAAGCTGCAACTCGAGCCGATTGGTGGCCCCGGCTTCCGCCTCTATCGCTACCTTGCCAACAACGTCTCGACCTATGTCCCGCTCGATACGCATGGCCCCGAAAGTTACCGTCGCGCCGTCTATCACCAGAACGCCCGCGCCAGTGTCGTCGATGTCCTCAATGACTTCGACCTTCCCGACATCGCCTTCGCCGCGCCGAAGCGCGCCAACACTACGACGCCGCTGCAAGCCCTCACGCTGCTCAATCACAGCTTCACCCTCGACATGGCCAAGGCCCTCGCTTCCCGCCTTCAAACCGGCGACGCCGTGACCCAAGCCTACCGCATCACTTTCCAACGCGAACCCACCGCTAAGGAACACGCAGCCGCCACCCAACTCATCGCCACCCACGGTGCCGAGGCCTTCTGCCGAGCACTGCTCAATGCGAACGAACTCCTCTATCTCGAATGAAAGCCACCACCATCATCACCTCACTCGTCCTAACCACTTCCGCGTTCGCCGAGGTCAAAACCGAAACGATCACCATCTCGATGCGCGATGGTATCAAGCTCGCCACCGATGTGTATCGCGATGATGCGGTGACCAAGGCTCCCGTGATCCTCATGCGCACGCCGTATGATCGCACGAAGGCAAAAGGCAGCGCCGAGCGCTGGGCCAAGGCGGGCTATGTCGCCGTGATGCAGGATTGTCGCGGCACGCGGGCCTCCGAGGGCGTGATGGCGCCATACAACAATGAAGGTCAGGATGGCTACGACACGCTTGAGTGGATCACACGCCAGCCCTGGTGCAGTGGTCGCGTGGGCATGATGGGCGGCTCGTATGTCGGTGCCGTGCAGTGGCAGGCGGCGGCGGAGAATCCTCCCGGACTTGCCGCCATCGCACCGCAGGCCACATGGAGCAGTTTTTATCGCAACCTCTATCTCGGCGGTTCCGTGCGGCTCGCGCTCATCTCCGGCTGGATCGCGGGCAACACGGCGAAACCCGAAGGCGTGAAGCCTGCGGACATGAACGACGCACTCCTGCGCCTGCCGCTCAGTGATGTCGATGAAGCCATCGGCTGGCCCATGCCCTGGCTCGATGCCTTCCTCACCCATCCCGAGCCGAACGGCTATTGGACGCGTCTGGATCTCACCTCGCGTCTTCCTGAACTGCAACTCCCCGCGCTGCACGTCGTCGGCTACTACGACTTCTTTTCGCGCGAGTCCGTGGGCAACTTCATGATCATGCAAAAGCAGGCGCATGATCCGAAGACACGCCAGCAGCAGCGCCTCATCCTCGGACCATGGGATCATGGCACCGTTGGCAAAACGAAAACCGGTGAAGTTGAGTTCGGCCCTGAGGCCGCCGTGGATACCTTTGCGCTTCAGATTGATTGGTTTGATCGCCATCTCAAACAAGACACCGCCGCGCTCGCGAAGCCCTTCCCACCTGTGCGCTACTTCTCCATGGACGACAACGTCTGGCGCGACGCCCAAACCTGGCCGCCAGAGGGCTTCAAGGAGACCTCGTTTTACCTGCACTCCGACGGCAAGGCGAACACTCGGCAGGGAAGGGGAGTCCTTTCTCTGAAAGCACCTACTCAAGACGAAACACCGGACACCTTCCGCGCTGATCCCGCGAAACCCACCCCCTCCACGCCAAACAAAGCCGCCATCTGGGGCCCCGTCGATCAAAGCGCCACCGAGGATCGCGATGACGTGCTCGTTTACACCAGTGAGCCGATGACCGAGCCGCTCACCTTCGCCGGTAACGCTGAAGCAAAGCTCCACGTCACCACCGACACACCCGATGCTGATTGGGCATTGAAGCTCATCGCCGTTCATCCCGATGGCTTTGCACAAAACATTGCGCGCGGCATCCTGCGCGGTCGTTATCGCAGTTCACTACTCAAACCCGAACTGATGACACCCGGCCAAGTGTATGAGATCACCGTCGATCTCGGCCCCGTCGCCGCCTCCATCGCCAAAGGCCATCAACTCCGCGTGGACATCAGCGGTGCCGACTTCCCGCTCTACGACCGCAATCCCAACACCGCCGAAGGCATCTTCGGCAACAAGACCGCCATCGCCACTGAGCAAGTGCATCACAAGCCAGGAGCGCTCTCACGCATTGTGTTGCCGGTGAAGTGAACAAGCACGCCATGAAACACACCCTCATTCTCCTCACCGCCCTGCTGCTCGCATCGCTTGCCACACTGCGCGCGGCAGATGACCTTCCTGAGCCGCCCGTGAGTTGGAAATACCCGCCGGAAATGCCGGGGGCGAGCGTGGAGGTTTATCGGGAGGTGAACGGTGTGAAGCTCAATGCTTACATCTTTACACCGCCGAACCATCGAGCCTCGGATCATCGTCCCGCAGTGTTGTTCTTCTTTGGCGGCGGATGGAAAGGTGGATCGCCGGGACAGTTCCTGCCGCAGTCGCTTTACCTCGCGCAGCGCGGCATGGTCGCCATCCCGTGCGACTACCGGGTGCTCAGCCGCCACGGGGTTATCCCACAGGATTGCCTGCGCGATGCGAAGGCGGCGATTCGTTGGGCACGTGCCAATGCCGCCCGTCTCGGCATCGACCCCGACCGCATCGTGGCCGGAGGCGAATCCGCTGGTGGTCATCTCGCTGCTGCGGTGGCGCTGGTGCCGGGTTTCGAGGACGGAGCCCACGTAGATGTCAGCTCCATGCCGAACGCTCTCGCGTTGTTCAATCCTGCTGTGGTGCTGTCTCCGGTGGACGGTCATCCTGGGCTGCTTTCCGACGAAAAAATCGCCGACATTCGCACCCGAACCGATGGGCGACCGCAGGAGATATCTCCGACATCACGCTGCGCCGCATCACCGACATCCGGCACTTCAAAATCTACGACCAGCCGAACCTCGAACTCGGCCGCGACAACGACTTCAGCATCGGAGTAGGCACAGTGAAGAACCTCCGCCTCGAAGATCTCACCTTCAATCGCCCCGGTCAGATCGAACTCCATGCGAATACCGACGGACTTTCGATTCACAACGTCAGCGTGAATCATCCCATCACCCCCGACTGGCACCTCCTCGCCATCGGCCCGCTGTCGCAGACCTACAAGCGCGGCAAGTCCGAAGACCCCGCGAAGTGGTTCGAGATTTTCTCACCTGACCTCGACTGCACCGTGCGCAACGTCAGCATCTCAGGCGTTCGCACCCGTGACTCGCAGACCGATTTGCCCATCGAACAAGTCGTCAAAGTCATCGAGCAAACAATCAACCCAAACTACCCCAAGACCACACCGAAAGGCGGCACGGGCAAGGGCATCTGGATTCGCTGAAACGAAATGCACTTGAGACGCCATCAATGAAACCCACCCGTCCCCTCCTCACCGCCCTGCTCCTCGCGCCGCTGGCCGCGCTGCACGCCAAAGACCAAGTCACCAACATCCCACCCTCGCTCGTGAGCGTGGCATCTGCCGGGAATCCATCGGCACGTTTAATTCCCTCGAATTCGAGGGAATTTGTCGTCGGCAAAAAACTTCTGGGAAGTCCTCATAGACTGCCGGAGAAAGCGAAGGTGCTTTCGTGAGGCGCACTTTGCGCAGGCCAACCTAACGGGTCCGTCGAAAATGGTAGCCTAATGCTGACAGTTTGACGGCATCGTTCTCGTGATGTATAAAAGACATCATGACACGGACTCAAATCCAGTTTCCCGATCCACTTTATCAGCGGCTCAAAGTGATCGCCGAGCAGCAGGACTGGTCGCTCTCGGAGGTCATGCGCAAGGCGGCAGAGCACTTCATCACCCGCTTCCCAGAGAACCCAAAGCCCAAGGCAGTCTGGCGGTTTCCCACCCTCGACTGCGGTGGTGATTTCCTCACTGATCCCGCCAGTCTGCGCCCTGAAGCCGATGCCATCCTTCAGCGCTCCGGCTCATGATCCTCTCCGCCGACACGAACCTCTTCCTCTACGCGGCGAACCCTGATTCGCCCTATCATGAGGCCGCCCAGCGGTTCTTTGAGCAGGAGGCATCGGGAAAGCAGCGCTTCCTGCTCTGCGGCCTCGTGCTGGTGGAGATCTACATGCAGCTTCGCAATCCGTCCGTCTTCAAAAAGCCCAAGACCGCCAAGGAAGCCACGGCCTTCTGCGATGCCCTCCGCGCCAATCCAGCCTGGGAGTTCGGCGACTACGAACCTGAAGTCGCCAAACCCCTCTGGAACTGGGCAGCCAAGACCACCACCGGATTCCGTCACATCATCGACGCCCGCCTAGCCATCACCCTCCTCCACCACGGCGTCACCCACTTCGCCACGGCGAATGAGAAGCATTTCGAGGGCTTTGGCTTTGAGAAGGTCTGGAATCCTCTAACAGCGAAATGATGTCCAGTCCTGATTCAGCTTCACACACAGTTCGTCCAAGGGGACCAACCCTTCACGACATCATCCGCACCTATCATCGAAAATACCGAGGTGCCCTCGTCGCTTATTTCGAAGATCAATCACATCACGTTTTCAGGCAATCCAAGACAGCCAAGAACTGGCTTCTTCCCTGCTTAGCGTGGCCTCAAATAATGCGCCTCGCGCCCCTGTCCCTTCGGCATGAGGTAGCCTTTCTCGAGGAGCTCCATCAGGCACCGTTTCACTGTGCTGGGCTTGCCTTTGGTGAGCTTCAGGATCTGGCTGGGGGCCCTCGGGCATTTGGGCCTGCTTCGGGAAGCGGCACGCGCTGATACACCCGGCGATAGAGTTCACGCGTTGCCGTGATCAGCTTATCTCCAGGGCTTTTGGTAGCCTTCTTCTCCGCATCTGCCGCCAGCTTCCGGGCTTGTTCGATGATGAAGCCGTCGTTCAGCGCAAAGAGCGCCTGCTGCGGAACGAGGGTCTCGGTGCGCTGGGTGTTGGAGATGTCCGGCGAGGGGAAATCAAAGGTCGTGAAAAGCGGGTCAATATTCGTGCGATCAACGAAGCCATAGATGGTGCGCCGCCCGGTGAAAAGCCTGTGTCCAGCGTGCTCACGCCGTGGGTGTTCGCGAAGGAGAAGGCTTCCAGTAGTTCAACAGCCTCCGTCAGCAGGCCGCTTCGTCTTCATCCAAGCAGCCTTCGTCCCGAACTTACAATTGACCGTGAGTGGGGCAAAAATGGGATCGGGAAGAAGAGTCGCTGGCGCGGAGTCTCCTCGCTGGCGGAGTTTCCCGCGCTATTCAAACGTATCCAGCCCTATCTGATCGCGGTGAACCTCAACGGCATGAGGGGCGACACCTCGCAGTATCCCGGCGTGCGCTACATCGGCTCCGACGAGTCAGAACTGGCGATGATTCGTGTCGTCGAAGCGAGCGGTTGGCGCGGTCCCATCGGCGTCATCCACGAACGCCCCACCGTTGACGCCGCGGAGGGGATCAAGGGCAACCTGCAAGGCCTCGAATGGATTCAAAAGGAAATGCATCAGCGCGGCTCAGGCGGGCCAAAGCCACAGGAGCCCACTCCACCCACCAAAGTGCTGCCCAAGCCTGCCTCCTCCGCGAAGCCGCAACCCGACACGAAGAACGCCAAATGAAACGCACGCTCACCCTCATCGCCACGCTGCTGATGGCGGTGCCCGCCGCACACGCTGCCGAGCTCAAACTCCCCTCGATCTTCTCTGATCACATGGTGCTGCAAAGCGCCAAGCCGGTGCCGGTGTGGGGCTGGGCTGCTGCAGGAGAGAAGGTGGCGGTGGAGTTCGCTGGGCAGAGCAAAAACGCAGTGGCCGATGGGCACGGCAAATGGATGGTGAAACTCAATGCACTCGAAGCTAGCGCGACATCACGCGAACTGATCGTGAAATCGCTGACTCGAAGCTCAAGTTTGAAGATCGCGGATGTGATCGTGGGCGAAGTGTGGGCGGGCGGCGGGCATTCATCCGCAGACGAAACAGATCGCGGGTGAACGCCTCGCCAAAATTGCTCTCGCCAAAACCTATGGACGTACCGTTCCGCATTCCGGCCCGACTTACGCATCCATGAAAGTCGAAGGAAGCGCTATCCGACTGAGCTTTGATCACATCGAAGGCGGACTCATCGCCAAAGAAGTGCCCGCGACTTATGCGGTGATGCGCAAGGCCGATAAGATTGCGCCGCTCATGCGCAACTTCAAGAACTGCCCGAGTATCTATCGAATCACCGATCCGCAGGGTAAAGAGCGCTTGTGGGTCTTTGCCGCACGCACCTTGACCGACAAGGAGAACCCCAAGACCATCGAAGGCCGTTACGAAGGTTTCATGCCGCGCATCGTCAGCGAAGATGATGGCAAGATCTGGCGCGAACTTCCGCCCATCGGCGGACGCATTTCGAAGGATGATCCGTTTCGCAATATCATGACCTTCTCCAGCATCGTGCGGCTGAAGGACGGCTCGCATCTCGGCATGTTCCACCGCGGCGGCGGCATCGGTGAAGGTGGCACGCTGCAAGTGCTGCAATCCATCACGCGCGACGGCGGCTTCACTTGGTCCGCGCCCGTGCTGGCCTGCGATGGCACAAAGCTCGAAGGCAAGCACCCCTGCGAGCCTTATGTCTTTCGTTCGCCCGATGGCAATGAACTCTGCTGCCTCATGCGTGAGAATAAGCGCAGCGGCACCAGCCTTGTCATGTTCAGTCGCGACGAGGGCAAAACATGGTCGCAGGCTGTGGACGCTCCGTGGGGCCTCACGGGAGATCGTCACCACGGCATCACTTTACCAGATGGCCGCATGGTCATCGTCTTCCGCAATGCATCACCGCAATCGAAGGACAAAGCCGGCTTCATCGCTTGGGTCGGCACCTGCGACGACATCAAACAAGGCAAGCCCGGTCAGTATCGCGTCAGTTTGCTCAAGACCTTCAAAGAAGGCTTCTATCCCGGACTGCATTTGCTCCCCGATGGCACCATCGTCGCCACGACGTATGCGAACTATCGAAAAGAAGATGTGGGCTGTTCCATCGTCAGCGTTCGCTTCAACATGAGCGAGGTGGATGCGATGGCGGCGAAAGTCACGTCTGGGGCAAAACCATGAAACGCACCTTTTCTCTCATCGCGCTTTTGCTTGCGCCGTTCGTATCGCTTCTCGCCGATGAGCTCATCCTCGCCGGTGGAGATGAGGTTTTCATCGTGGATGCGGCGGAGGCGGCTTCGGGCAAGGCGAACAAACTCTGGCACTGGAGTGCGCAGGAGGCTGCTGATGTGCCAGAAGAGGCGAGGCGCGAGTTTCACCACCTGGATGAGTGCAAGGCGGTGGAGCAGGGCGCGAAGATTCTCGTGTGCGCCTCGAACGGCGGCTGTGCGTTGATTGACCGAGCCACGAAACGCGTGCTGTGGCGGGCAAGTTCGCGCAATGCCCACTCGCTCGATCTGCTGCCACACGATCGCGTGGTGGTGGCCAGTTCGTTGAGCGGCGATCATCTGGAGGTCTTCGATTTGAAAGGCGCGGCGGTGCCTGTTTTCAAAACTCCGCTGCACTCCGCGCATGGCGTTGTGTGGGACGACGCCCGCCGGTGCTTGTGGGCTTTGGGATTCGATGAACTGCGCTGCTACACACTCGCTGACTGGGATACGGACGTGCCTTCGCTCAAGCTCAAGAGCACGCACAAGCTCCCGGATGCGGACGGCCATGATCTGCGCCCCGTGCCAGTCTCCGCTGAACTACTGCTCACCACCGAGCACGGTGTGTATTTGTTTGATCGAGATCAAACAACCTTTCGATCCCACCCCACGCTGAAAAATCAGGCCAAAGTGAAGTCCGTGGACATACATCAGGGGACTCAAAGAATCGTTCTCAGCACATGGAGCGCGACCTTGCGGTTCTTCGCGCCCGAGGAGACAATCACGTTGAAAGACGCCCATCCCTACAAAGCCCGCTGGCTGCCCTGATCTCATGAAAACTCTCCTCATCATGCTAACCGCAGCATCACTCACCGCCGCTGAACCCGGCGCTGCGCTGATGCAGCGCATCATGAAAGCCGCCGACAAGAATAAGGACGACAAGCTCACCCTTGAAGAATACAAACCTCTCGATGTGCAGGCAAAGCATCACGGTGACGAACACTTCAAGGCCGGTGACAAGAACAGTGATGGTTTGATCGATGTCGGCGAGCTTGCGGAAGCACTCAAAAAGCAAACTTGGTTCGCCATTCTCAGCGAGGGCATCGAGCCCTGCTTTGCCAGACTGGATGCGAACAAAGACAGCAAGCTCGATGCCACGGAGTATCGCAAAATATCGAAGATGGGTCACCACAGTGAACAACACTTCAAAGGCGCGGATGCGAACAAGGACGGCTTCCTCGACCTCGCTGAGTTCGCCGCTCACGCCGGGCACAAGCTCGCCACACTCGAAGACGGTCAGCCAAAAAAGAAACCGTCGAAGAAGTGAGCACTGCACAACACCGACCAAGATGAAACACCTCGCCACCCTCATCGCCCTGCTGCTTGCGCCGTTGGCCGCCGTTCATGCCGCCGATGCACCAGCGAAACCCAACATCCTTCACATCCTCGCCGATGACATGGGATGGACGGCGTTGAGTTGTTACGGCAACAAAGACATCGCCACGCCGAGCCTGGACCGTCTCGCGGCACAGGGAATGCGTTTCACCAATGCTTATGCCGATGCGCAGTGCTCGCCCACACGCGCGGCGTTTTTCTCCGGGCAGTACGGGGCCCGCAGCGGTGTGTTCAAAGTCATCCACGAGCAGGAACCGCCGAAGGCCGCGATGCGCATCCCGACGGCAAATCTCGCCATGCAGCCGGAGGTGGCCACACTCGCGACGACCTTGCGCAAGGCCGGTTACACCACCGGCCTGAGCGGGAAGTGGCACATCGCCGACAACTACGCCGCCGCAGCGCTGCGTGAGAAGGCCGGTGGCAGCTACTTCGACCGCTACGGTTTTGATTTCTGCGGTGCGGCGAATGAAAATGACCACGTCGAGGACAAGGCCGTCACTGCCATCACGGATGATATCATTGGCTTTATCGAGCGCAGTCAGGGGAAGCCATGGTTCGCCTATGCCGCCCATTTCACCACGCACACGAAGCTCAATGCGCCGAAGGCTCTCGTCGAAAAACACGCCGCGCGTGGTTACAAGCGCAGCACCGTCCCGGCTGGCCGCTTCAGCGAGCGCCCCACCGCCGAGTATCTGGCCATGCTCGAACATCTCGACAACGAAATCGGCCGCCTGCTCGCGAAGCTCGATGAACTCAAGCTCAGCGACCGCACCGTCGTCATCTTCAGCAGTGACAACGGCGGCATGGGACGTGTCGCCAGCAATGCGCCGCTGCGTGAGTCGAAGGGCTCGCCCTACGAAGGCGGCATCCGCGTGCCGCTCATCGTGCGCTGGCCCGGTCAAGTGAAGCCCGGCAGCCAGTGTGATGTGCCCGTGCATACGGTCGATTTTTATCCAACGTTTGTGAATGTGGCCGCGCCCAAAGTGGTTTCGGCTTTGGCCGAATCAAAATCTCCGGATGCGACTAAAGCCGCAGCCACTTTGGATGGCGAGAGCCTCCTGCCGCTGCTCACGCAAACCGGCACGCTTCAGCGCACCGCGTTGTTCTGGCACATGCCCACCTACACGCCGATGTATGGCCGCACGCCCTGCGCGGTCATCCGGAAGGGCGATTGGAAGCTCATCCACTGGTTCGGCGACTACCTTGATCCAAAAGGCTTCACACCGGACCAGACGCCTTATGGCAAACTCGTCCTCGGTCCGCGCACCGAACTTTACAACCTGCACGACGATCTCAGCGAGACGCAGGATCTCTTCGCGACAAATCCCGGCAAAGCCAAAGAACTCCGAGCCGCCCTCGAAGCCTGGTGGAAGGACACCGGCGCCGGTTTTCCGACCCGGAATCCCGAGTTCGATGAAAAGACCTGGTGGTCCACCAAAGAGCGCGCTCCGAAAAAGAAGGGCAGAGGCAAGTGAGACATGGCATGAAATTCAACATCCTACTCATTAGCGTCCTCCTGCTTGCACCTCTCGCGCTGCTGAATGCCGCGGACATGCGCTACGCACCTGCCTGGGCAAACATCACTCCGAAGCGGGTGATCAAGCACCTGGCATCCGACGGCGATGCACTGGTTAAAGCTGTGGCGGGCTTGCAGCCGGGCGATCAGCTTGTCATCGCGGCGGGGACTTACAGCGTGGAGCGGATGTGGGACATCGCGGTCAGCGGCACGGCGGAGGCGCCGGTCTGGATCGTGGCCGGGGAGGGCGCCAAGGTCGTCTTCACGCGGCCAGATGCGAAGCAGAACGTCCTCAACATCGGCCAGGGCGGCCCGGTGCATCATCTGTGCCTGCGCGGCGTGGAGATCACCGGCGGCAGTCATGGACTGCGGCTCGGGCAGTGCAGCGAGGTGTGGATTGATCAATGCCACATCCATCACACGGGCGAAGTTTGCCTGAGTGCCAACAGTGCGGACACGCAGCGGCTTTTCCTCACACGCAATCACCACCACCACGGCGGAGGCCACGGCGAGGGCATGTATCTCGGCGCGAATCACGGCCAGTTCATCATGAGCGGGAGCGTGATCGCGCTGAACCATATCCACGACTGCCACGGTGAGCAGGGCGACGGCATCGAAGTCAAGCAGGGCGACGGCATCGAAGTCAAGCAGGGCTCGTGGGGCAATCTGATCGCGGAGAACGACATCCACGACACGCAGTATCCCTGCATCACCGTGTATGGCACCGCCGGGAAGCCGGTGAACATCATCGAGCGCAATCTCTGCCGCCGC
>CANJVS010000022.1 GCA_947477755.1 Verrucomicrobiaceae bacterium
CGGCCTTTTTCTTGCCTGTCTTTTCACTGTGGCATTCGTAACAGTTTTTTTCGAAAATAGGCTGGATGTCTTTCTTGAAGTCCGCAGCCGTGGCGGTGCCAAGGATTGCGAGCAGGAAGGGGAGAGGTTTCATAGAAATAGGGGGCGGCGCCACATCTAAACGCGGGAACCGGTGGAAGATTAGCCGGGACACCGAAACATCACCAGAAAACTATTAATGAAAGCCCGGCTGATTCAGCCTCATCACTCCACCCACAAACGTCTGGCCTTGCGGCGGAGATGACGGTCTCCGGGAAGATTGATTTTGGCCGGACCACCCGGACGCAGCATGGACATGATGTTTTCGATGACATCGGAGTCGATGGCTCTCAGTTTGAGCGTGTCCACAAGCCACGAACGGATGATTCGCGAAAGGATGGCGGAATGCTCAAGAAGCAGCTTTGGAGTGATGATCAGGCTACCGGTGGAATCAATCATCGACTCTGACTGTTCCATGGCCATCTGCGAAAGAGCCGCGTCGTCGATTTGCGCATGGCGGCCGAAGCGGGCAATGACGGGGGCAACATCACGACCAAAAATGTCATTGAGCAGCGGCAACACCTCATGCCGCAAGCGGTTGCGGCGGTACTCCAGCGAGGTGTTGCTGGCATCTTCACGATAGGAAAGCCCGTGCTCATGAATGTAGGCATCAATGTCTGCCCGCCGCCATTCAAGCAATGGACGATGAATGACAAGACGCCGCCTGCCGGCAGAAAGGGTGGAGGTCTTGGTCATGCCACCCACACCACGGAGTGCGGCACCGCGGCACAAGTTGGCCAGGATTGTCTCAGCCTGGTCATCCGCATGATGAGCCATGCAGGCGGACCCGGCACGGTGTTTGCGCGCCATCTCAAACAGGAAGGCATGCCGCAACTCACGACCTGCGGTCTCCACGGACATCTGGTACTTTTTTGCATAAGCAGCGGCATCCATCCTGGCGATCTCACACCTCAAACCATAGCGCGCCGCCAGTCGGCGAACAAAGACAGCGTCCTGCCCCGAAGCGCGACCACGCAGGCAGTGGTTAAGATGGCAAAGAATCAATTCCCGGCACCCGCAGGAAACAAGCCAATGGAGCAATGCAACCGAGTCACGCCCACCTGAAATGGCCAGGAGAACAGGCCCAGAAGGAATAGGCGCTGGCAGCTTGTTGATCATTGGCTGGCGCCATCAACCGAAGAGTGGAAAACAAAGTGGGTGCACCCGAAAGGTTGCACCCACTTCGTGGTTTCAAATCAGGCGGCTTTGTCTTCCGGCTCGATGAGGCCGTATTCGCCATCTTTACGGCGGAACATGATGGCCAGTTTGTGAGTCGTCTGGTTATGGAAGACGACGAATGGGCTGGCGCTCATCTCGAGGTCCAGGATGGCTTCATCAGGATAAAGCGGACGCACCTTGTAAGCTTCCTTGTGGATGTAGGCCGCCTCGAGGTGCTCTTCTTCGCTGTGAAGGTCATCGGCATGAAAGACTTGCTGCTCCAGAAAACGGATGCTGCCTTCTTTGCGCGGGCGATGGCTCTTGAGCAGGCGTGTTTTGAACTTCCGCATCCGGCGGGCGATTTTGGAGATGGACTCGTCAATCGATGCATAGATGTCTTCCGTTGTGCTTTTCACTTCGATGACGATGTGATTGGCGCAGAAGAGGATGATTTCAGCGATCTGGCGATTGTGCTCCACATCGAGGACGACCTTGGCCTCAATGATGCGCGGATAATCGAGATGCAGACCCTCGATCTTTTTATGCGCGTAATCGCGAATGGCTTCAGTGACTTCAACATGTCGTCCAGTGACGACGATTGGCAGGTTAACGTTGTGTTTTTGCATGGTGTTTGTCCTCCTAGGTTTAGGGTGATTGGTTGGGGGAAAGGGTTGGGCTACATGGTGAAATCTTCGCCCAAATACAAGCGGCGAGCTTCCGGGTCATTGACAAGAACATCCTTCGATCCATGGCGTCTCACTTGGCCTTCGTAGATGAGGTAGGCGCGGTCCACAATGTTGAGTGTTTCGCGTACATTGTGATCGGTGATAAGGATGGCGAGACCGGCACCGCGCAACATACGAATAATGTCTTGGATTTCACTGACAGCGATTGGGTCCACTCCGCTGAAAGGTTCATCAAGCATGAGCAATTTAGGCTCGGTGACGAGACTGCGGGCGATGGTGAGTCGACGTTTTTCTCCGCCGGAAAGAGTGAGGGCAAGATTGTCCGCCACATGGTCGATGCCAAATTTCTCCATCAACTGCTGGCACTGTTCCTCACGCTCTTCCTTGCTGTATGGCTGCGTCTCCATGACGGCGAGGATGTTATCGCGGACACTGAGCCTGCGAAAGATGGACTCCTCCTGCGGCAAATAACCCATGCCAAGGCGGGCACGCTTAAACATGGGCTCATCAGTGGCGTCTTTACCGTCGAAAAACACCTTGCCGCCATTCGGCCGGACAAGTCCGACGATCATGTAAAAGGTGGTGGTCTTCCCTGCCCCATTGGGCCCAAGGAGACCAACGATCTCTCCTTCTTTCACTTCAATATTCACACCATTCACGACGGCACGCCCGTCATAAACTTTCTTCAAGCCCTCGGTGTACATCAGGCGCGAGCGGGATGCTGACACCCCATGTGGCTGGCCGGTGAAGCCTGTCGCCTCTCCAGCGGATGGGTTCTCTTCCCAAACCTGGGGGGGCAAATCCTGAGAGTCGGTATGTATATGATGCGCCTCGGCCATGCTGTTTACGGGGCTTTAGGATTGGCTGCAGGCGGCGCGCCTGATGCTGCGTCACTGAGGATGACGGTGCGCGGGCGGCCATTGGTGCGAAGTTTGCCGTTTTTTTCAAACACCATGGTCGTGTCCGGCTGTGTGGCGATGTGGAGCACATTTCCACGCTGCACTTGAGGGTAGTCACTCAGGGTGATTTCTCCACTGGCACCATTGTAGTCGAGGCGGCGGCACTTGCCCTGCTGGACATCTCCCTGCTCGCTGCGTTTTTCAATGGTTACCATGGGACCGCGGGCGATGGCCTTTGAGATGGGAGGGGCGTCTTCCTTCTTCTTGTCGTCACTGAGTATCGAATCACTAGCGGACTTTGGCGCGGCTTGCCGGCCAGCCTTCGACTCTGCCTGCTTCGCCATATGAACTTCGAGTTCCTCACACTCAATGTAGAAATCAGGATGGCGTGCACGGACATGGCCGGAATAGATGAAAATGGCGGCTTTCAGATCAAACACCGAACTGTCAGCCTCAATGATGACCGTGGGTGTGGTATTTTTCGGATTGGTCGCGGTGCCACCGCCGCCGATAGGGGCGAGCGCCATTGGTTTGGGCCCTTGTGGCGGTTGATCCCGGATGACTGGCGGAGTTGCCGGCGCAGGTGCAATGGCGGCCGCTGCCCCTCCGGGCTTGCTGAGCAAACTTTGCGCCTGAGGTATGATCGACTGGGCGGCCGCCTTCATGCTTTCGATGGCCTCGGCTTTACCCTCAGGCGACTGGGCAGCCGCTTTGGCTGCATCCTTGATTCCTGCCGGCAGCTTTAACAGGAGGTCTTCGGCGGTGCCTTTAGCGCGATCAAGTTCGCCACTGGCCTGTGCTTCCTTCAGTTTTTCGGCCACCTTCTGCAATTGCTTCTTTTGGTCGGATGAAGGCGTGCTCAGACGGCTGGCACCCTGCCCCTGAACGGACATGATCATTCCCAGATGGGCGAGCAGTATCAGTGAAAGGGTTCTCATGTCAGTTGTTGTCAGGTGGGTCACTTCCCTGATTTGCCAGACAGAGAGCTGGTGTCAAAGATCAATGTACGGACACGCCCCTTCATGGAGCCGACTGAAGCGTGAGAATCGAAGACCATGGAGTCCCCGGATGTTTCAAAATCTGAGCGTTTCACCACGCTGCGATCGCCGCTGCGCAGCATTTCATCCTTCATGTGATAAACGGCCCGAATGAGATCTACACGGATGTTTTGCGCCGGTTCGGCGGCGTAGATTTCAATGCTGATCTTGCCGATCTGTAGTCGGTCATCATCGATTCGGGTGAGTGTTTCCGTACGCAATTCAGAAGTTTTACGACCTTCACCATTGAAGGAGGGAACAATGACATCCCGATTCACAAATCCGGAGGGCACCATTTTACCAAAGGCGCTCATGCCTTCCTGCGGGGCGCCTGTCTGCGCGATCAGAATACCAACCGTGGCAAGCAGAATAAAGGCCGTCCAGGCAATGATCGATAGGTGGTTAGGTGAACGATCTCTCATTTCAAAGATCCTCCTGCACGATAGCGTGGATTTTTCTGAGCTGGCTGATGACCTGGGCAATCTCGGAGAGCGGCACTTGATTGGGACCGTCGGAAAAGGCTTTGGCCGGGTTCGGGTGAGTCTCCATGAAAACGCCATCACATCCGGCAGCCACGGCGGCTCGGGCAAGCACGGGTGCGAGTTTGCCGTCTCCCCCGGTCGTGGTGCCCAGCCCGCCCGGACGCTGAACCGAGTGGGTGGCGTCAAAGATGACGCGGTAGCCCAGCTCGCGCATCCAGTAGAGGGAACGCATGTCAGCGACGAGGTTTTGGTAACCAAAAGTAGTGCCGCGCTCAGTGAAGACGAAGTTCTGACAGCCGGTGCTGACGAGTTTTTCAGCGATGTTTTTCACATCCCAGGGAGCCATAAACTGGCCTTTTTTGACATTCACTGCGCGTCCGGTCCCGCCTGCGGTGAGAATGAGGTCCGTCTGGCGGCAAAGGAAGGCGGGGATCTGGAGCAGGTCGATGTGTTCGGCCGCGATTTTGGTTTCCTCGGGCGAGTGGACATCCGTGGTCACAGGAACGCCGAGCTTTTGGCCGATTTTCTCCAGCAACTTGCAACCTTCCTTCACACCAATGCCGCGGTAGGAACTGCCGGCGCTGCGGTTGGCCTTGTCGTAGGAAGCTTTAAAAATCCATTTCAAACGCAGACTGTTGGCGATGGCCCCGAGGCGCTCGGCCACGTCCCAGATAAAGTCTTCACTCTCGATGACACAGGGTCCGAGTATGAACAACGGCCCCGTGCCATCCACTGAGACTGAACCGACCTTGACCACCGGGAGGGAGAACATGCGTTGCTAAGAGTTGTTGGCGCAGACCCCACGTCTGCGTTGCAGCAGACTAGCGAGTCTGTTGAACCCTGACAACCAGCAAGACGCCGGAACTTGAATTTCCTTCAGACTCCCGGGCCCTTGCCCGGAATTCATCAGGGGGCCTTTTCCAGGATGACGCTGCCCGAGAGCTTCGGCATGCTGGTGGCAGCTGTCGTGGCATTTGGCGGCAGTTGGTCGATGAGGAAATAACCCACGCCGTATGTCTCAACAACACGCGAGGCTCCCATGGCGCTTGTGCGCTCCCGAATGACGACTCCCTGATAGGTCACGACGCGAGGAATCGCCAGTGCCGCCAGTGCCGCCAGCGGCGGACGCGGGATGCTGTCGCTGAGTGAGAAGGTGCCGGAGAAGGCCCCACTGGTGAGCACTGGTGTCAGTGTCGTGCTGGCTGGGTTGCTGGCAGATTTGGCAAGCGGTGTTTTCACAACGCTTTTGATACCAATGGTCACCGGGATGTTTGGATTGATGCTGGAAACGACATCTTTGTCATAAGCAGCGGGGAAGACCGTCGTGCGGACAGGCACCCGACCATCCTCGCTGAAGATCAGTTCGGCGTTTCTGTTCGGATCAGTCGCGGCAGTCAGACCCATGAATACCGTGCCGGTAGTCGGCGGCGCGATGTAGCGACCACCGACAGCCACCAACGGCACAGGCTGCGTCACCGTGGTCGGCGTGACTCCAGTAGCAGTCAGCGTGGTGCCGAAACCGGAACGGTAAGTGCGGGCCGTGGTCGGAGCGGCACTGTTTGGAGGCCGCACCTGCGTGAGGTTGCCAAAGATATCATTGTTCTCGTTCAAGGCAGCAACCTCGATCTGCAGTTCACCGAGGATCGATCCCTTGATCGTCGTGGTATAGAGCGTCTGGAAGATGAAGAATTCACCGTGAGGTCCGATCCAGTAGGAACCTGTCAGTGTTTCGCCATCGGGCGTGCGGCCTGTGAGGGTGAAGGTTCCGGCACTGATCACCTTGAAGAGCCCGTAACCTGCGCCCTGCGGCACCTGCGTATCACCAATGAGCGCCGAACCGTCCGGTAGCATGGCCCCAAAGGTGTAGTCGCCGGCATAGGCATCTGCTTTGGCGGACACACCACTGACCACAGTGGCACCCCAGTTATTGCGCCAGCCTTTGAAGATGGCGGTGTTGGTGCCATCACTGATCGTGGCGTCAGCCAAGACGGTGGCGGGTGGCAGAGGCAGGGCAGCGGGAGTGATGGTCATTTTGAAGACCAAAGTCAGTGCCGGCAACGTAGTCGTGGCTGGAATTTTGATGGTATTGGTCTGCACGGCACCCGTACTTGCGTCGATCTCCAACGCTGCCCCTGTGAAGCTTCGTGCAGTCGAGCTTCCGAGGGTCACTTTGCCGCTGACGGCTCCCATGGTCGTCACGGTCATGTCGAAGCGGCCACCGAGATTACCATTCAAACCTGCATTCCGGCTAATCGGACCGGCATAGGTTCCTGCGAGTCCAAGAGGGAGAGTCTTGATGACAATGGCGGAGGTAATCTTCTCCACACTTGTGCCAACGAGGTTGGTGGCCGTTGTTGAGAAGGTGTAGGTCTTGGCGGTCGTCGGACGACCACTAATGATGCCAGTGGTCTTGTCCAAGGTCAGTCCGGGCGGCAGCGTCCCCACGACGGCGAAGGAAACCGGCGAGCGATTGCGCGCTGCATCAACAACGATCCGCTCGGTGTAATAGCCACCAACAATACCGTCCTTGAGCGCGACTGCTGTTTGATTGAGAGGCACGGCATTATAAACACGGACGTCCTGAAGGCATCCGGCAACTACGACATCGTCGGTGCCAGTCACTTTGCAGACATAGAGGCCATCATCTTCGATGACCGCGCTGGCGATTTTCAGTGTGCTGGTGACGGTGCCGGTGGACTCCTCCCCAGTGAAGCGGGAGTCAGTCGTCGATATTGCCGTATCGGTAATCAGAGGATCACTATCCAGCACCGGCGTGATCACACGTTTGAACCACTTGTAATGGACACTCGTCTTCGTGCCGCGCCCGACATTGGCGGTGAGGGTGGTGGTGGCAGCACCAAGTTTTACAGGAACGACGGTGGTGCCGCTGTCCACAACGACGATCTCGGCAGGGCCTGCCAGCTGCTTGGTCGTGGTGGGATTTGAGATTTCACAAGTGTAGGTGCCACCCGATGCCAGGGTGACCGGATTGACGGTGAAGGTTGAACCGGTGGCGCCGACCACGTTGACCGCATTACGCTTCCATTGATAGCGCAGATCGGGCCGTCCACTTGCAGTGACTGACATGGAAAGGGATTCACCTGCAAGCATGGTGCGGTGCGGCATGACGGTGCTGTTAATCACCGGCTTCGAATCAAGAACTGGCAGGGAGACCACGTTGCTTTGAACTGCATTGGTGAAACTCACCAAATTCGGATCATTGACGGGGTTGGTAACCTTCACAAAATAAGTGTCCGGCACCGCCAGAATGGCGCTGTTGGTCACGCTGAGTGTCGAGGCTGTTTTACCCACCAGGGCGGTGCCGTTCTTGAACCATTGATAGCGCAGGTCAGCCTCCCCTTGAGCCGTGACACTGAAGATGATGGTTTCACCCTGATACGTCGGATCCGGATTGCGTGTGCGGGTGGCCACCACATTGGACACCGCATCACGGACGGTCAGAGTTGCCGGGTTGCTGGTGACTGAACCGCCGGGAGTGGTGAAGCGGCAGATGTAGTTGCCCTGATCCGCTTCCATAACCTCAACGATGGTGAAGTTGCTGGTGAACTTGTTCTGTGCATTGGCGCTGCCCGTCTCGGTGAAAACCTGTGTTTCGACACCACCAACGACCTTGTACCAGCGGGCGGTGTAAGGCCCAGGACCTGTCACTCTCGAACTGATGGTGGTGGAAATTGGTATACCTGGCAGGCTCGGATTCACAAGACGCGAGGTTGGTTGCCCACCCGTTCCACCCACGGTGAAATCACCTGCAGGAATGAGCGGCATGTCATTCACATCCACCAAAACTCCGGCGCTGAAGGCCTGACCACCCGTATTGCTGGCCACGAACTTGTAGGTGCCTTTCG
This sequence comes from Verrucomicrobiaceae bacterium, assembly GCA_947477755.1. GTDB lineage: Bacteria > Verrucomicrobiota > Verrucomicrobiia > Verrucomicrobiales > Verrucomicrobiaceae > Prosthecobacter. The sequence continues at coordinate 8,207 of CANJVS010000022.1, forward strand.
TGTCACTGCTGGCCACCAATGTGATCGTTGAGGTGACCCCTGCACTGCCCGAGGGGATTCCATTCGCAGGTGTCCGAGTTTCCGACACAATCAGGGAGGGAGGCAGTGGCACGTCATTCAGCAGCCACTGTATGGAGATCTCCTTGGGCGAGAGCGAATCTGCTTTGCCGGTCAGCGTGAACGTGGTGCCAGGCGCAAGAATGCCGGAAGCCGGGCTACGGGCAGGTGGTGCCGAGATGGTGGGAGCAAACCCGCCAGCCACGGGACCTTCAGCCGTCACCACAAGAAGAACACCGAGCGTGTTCAGCAGTGAGGTGTCCCAGCGGAGAATGCCGCCGAGTTCAAAGAGGTTCAAGTTTGTTCCAGTCTCCGTCCCGGTGCGGATGGTCGCGCCAGTATTGATGGAGCTGAGAAGCGTGCCCGCCTTGAACAGATGGAAGACGTCACCAGCCTTCGGCGTGTAACCGTCATTGGCCAGCGTGATCTGCGTGCCGAGAGCGATGCTGATGGTTCCTACACCATTGGCATCACTGGCATTGATCATGTCATGCTGTGAGGTGGTGACGAGATCTTTAAGGGCATTGGAGAAAGCATCGGTGGAGATGCCACTACGCCATGCGACGTAATTATCGTCAGCCGCATCCACGGCACCTGGATTGTTGTATGTTGGCATGCGCACCTGAAGCAGGACGGAGGAACCTGCGGCAAAGAGTGCCGCTCCATTCACATTGAGCGTGCCGAGTGCATTACCGCCCGCATCACCAGGCGAGACAATGCCGCCGGATTGAACGGTTAGACCACCCTGCGCCCAGCCCGTGCCTGCCGCGGTGGCTCCACTGTTGACGGTGACTCCGAGCGCATTGTTGGCACCAGTGTCACCCACACCATCGCGACCGATTTGCAGGACACCTTGTGCGACCGTGGTGGCGCCAGTGTAATCATTGTCGAGAGTCATCACACTCCAGCCAGCACCGGATTTCACCACACTCAGCGCGGCGGATGGCAGGTGGGTGTTCGTACCCACATTGAAGAACTGGCTGTTGATCACGCCATCGCGGAACTTGGCATCCCAGGCCGCCTCAAAGGACACTGGCGTGGTTTGGGCGATAGTCAGTATACCTGCGGTGGAAGCGGCGTTTTCGATGATTTCAGTACTGCCATTCGTGCTGGCAGACATGGTGCCGGCATCACCATAGAAGGAACCGTTACCGCCTAATGTGCTTAGGGAGCCGATGGTGACGGTCTGTCCCCCTGCCTGCAGGACGGAGTTGTAGTTCATCACCACATCATTGGCCGCCGTCAGCGCGAGATTGTTGCCGAGACGCAGCACCGTGGTTTTGTCCTGATCGTAGCTGAGATTGACGCTGAGTTGGACATCTCCCGTCCAGGCGCTGTTATCGCCATTGAAAACGGCATAACCAGTCATGCGACCATTGACGTTGTCGTTGGCGCCCCCGTTTTCAGTAGCCTGAATGACAAGGTTGCCACCGGTGGTGAGACCATCCCTGAATTTACCGTTGAAGTTCAGGATCGCCTGCTCGCCACCACTGGAGATACCGCCGTCTTGAAGGAAGAGAATCAAGTTGTCGTTCAGGGTGATATTACCATCATAGGAAACCCGGTTGCCATTGGCGATATTGTCGATGCCCAGACGTTTCGTCTGAGTGGGGTTGTAAACGACGTTGATGTCGTGCTTCACGTCGAAGAGCCAGTTCTGGATGCTATCCGGATTCTGAATGAGCAACTGGGCTGTCCCCTGGCGCTCGGCATCCCCCAGGGTGATGGTCTTACCTGAACCATACCCGCTGCCCAGCATGTCTGCCGCGCTGATGGCATATACCGTTCCCTGCTTGATCACCAGGTTCCCCTTCCAGTCTGGAATGTTGCCGCGGAACTCCATCTGTCCCTGGCCATCTTTGATGATGTCTCCGGAGCCGGTGACGTAACCGGCGTTCAGAGCGAAGCGGAGAACACTGGCAAACCCGATATCAAAGGTGGTATTGCCTGCGATGTTGGTGATCCCGTTCAGGTTCAGCGGGCGGCGGTTGCCGAGGTTGAGCTGAGTGTCGAGTGAGCTATTGTTGTTGGCGTTGATGTCCAGCAGACCGGTGTAGGTGAAGGTGTTTCCTCCCTCAAAGGTCATGAACTCTTCAATGTTCCAATCAACGCCTGCATTATTGGCAGCACCCAGGAAGGCCTGGAGGTTGGTGCCCTGACGGAAGATGGTTCCATCCTCCCACGAACGGTTGGTGCCAAACACGGAAAGCGTGCCTGCATTGGCATCACCCACATCCACCATGACGGCCAGGGTTCCCTGACGCACGTCCAGCAGCCCCTGGAATCCGCTGTTGTGAGCAATGCCTGAACCTTGGAAGGTCAGTGTGCCTGGGCCGGTCTTCACCAGATCACCGCGGAAGACGTCCTCCGAGACAAGTTGCGCCTGTGTTCCAGTCATGCCCGTGCCGATGAGCAGATTGCCATCCGGATTCGTGACTTCAATGACACCGCCACTGCCCTGAAGCGTGATACCGCGATTACCGAGGGACGAGACTCCGCCAGTCCAGCGCAGCGTGCCTCCATTCATCGTGAGCTGGGTGTTATCCACAGCGAAGGGATCCGCGCCGAGTGCCGATGTGGAACCAATCTCCAGGACACTGCCATTCAGGTAGGTGCGCCCGGTGTAGGTGTTGTTGGCGTTGAAGCGCACGGTTCCCGTGGTGTTAAATTCGCTTGGGTTGGTGGTCGAGGGACCGGCAATCGTCACACTGCCGGTGCCGGTGACCGGCACATCAATGTTTAGATTGCCCTGGCCATACTGGTGAACAACGAGCTCCGGGGATCCGACAATGAGCGGCATCTTGACACCGGCATCTGAACTGATGGTTGGTTTGAGTGAAAGTGTGATGGATGATGGCGTCACTGCCGTGATGTAGGTGCCTGCGGGAATCACGACGAAGGGCACGATCACCTTGGCCACAGTTCCCGTTCCACCACCGCCGGTGAAGGCGATGGCAGGCTCAGTAGAGTAGGCGCTGCCAGCAGCGGTCACGGTCACGGCAGACACGACAAAGTTGGCGGCATTGCCGGTGCCGGTCGGGTTGGTCCCGGGGGTCGTGACGACACCGCCCGTGAAGGCAATCGAAGGTGCCGAGGTGAATCCTGTCCCTGGCGAGGTGATGGTGATGCCTGAAACCACACCTGCGGTAAGCACCGCGGTGGCGGTGGCACCCGTGCCTCCACCGCCGGTGATGTTCACGCTTGGTGCCGTTGAGTAAACCGTGGTGCCACCATTGATGCTGAAGCTTGCCTGACTCACGCCCAGTAACGCCGCCCCTGTGGCACCCGTGCCACCGCCACCCGTGATCGCGACCGTCGGAACCGAAGTGTAGGCACTGCCTGGAGTGGTCACTTTCACCGCGGTCACACTTTGCATCCCGCGCACATTCATCCCGGGCAGAAGACCAGCGGTCAGCGGCATGCTGCTGATCGTGAGGTTGGCAGGCGCAGCGACATTGTCGCCATCGGTGAGACCAACAAGCTGGTTGGTGACAAGATTGACCCCGGTTCCACTGGCGGTGGCAATGTTGGTTAGCGTCACCGTGCTGCCACTGATGGCTGCAATGGCGCTGCCGGCCGGGATGCCGGTGCCCGTAACGGTCATGCCGATGGAAAGGCCGGCGACAGGCGTCACACTGGTGAGGTTTCGGCTGCCGCTGGTGGTGGTGCCGACCACGGTGATGTTGTAATCGGGTCTGGCCGTTGAATCAAAAATACCGATGCTGCCATTGGTGATGGTCTTGTTTGATGCGCCGGTGCTTGACGACACCAACATGGCCCCGGCAAGATCGCCGCCCATGAGCGACAGGATTTGGCCTCCGAGATTCACCAGACTGTCTGCTGCCGTGTCAAACCTCATGGTATTGAATGCCATCCCTCCCGATGGATTGGCCAGAGTTCCAAAGAAACCAATGCCACCATTTTCAGAGAGGTTCTGATTGGCCCCGGGTGCCCAAAGCGCCACGCTATTCTGGAACTCCGCAGGAGCGCGTGAATAGGATTCAACGCCATAGGTGGTGTTGAGAACAGCAAAGTCCGAGGCCAGCCGGCGTTGACTGCTGTAGGTCGCCCACGGGATCACCTGCGAGCGGGCAAGCGCTGTTGACAGACCAAACTGAAGTAGAATGGAGGAGACGCCACCTGCCGACTGGTTCTCCACCAGGTTCGCGGTGGCCCCGACGGCGCGGGTGAGAACACCATTGGTGGCGTTGACGTTGCCAATGGTGATCGTCAGGTTTTGTGCAGCCGTGGTTTCTACCGCGATTTCGCTGCCTCCGGATGTGAATCCAACAGTGCGAACTGCCGCTGTATCCGTGCTGTAATTAGCCGAGAAAGCGGCGTCTGTCCTTCCTTTGGAAACCAGACTGCCGCCACGGAAAGTGAAGTTTCCGGCAGCACCAAAGCGTGCGGCATTCTGGCCGCTGTGATCAATGATCATGGTACCGCCACCGAGTTCGAAAGAGCCCGTGTCGCTGGCGGTGGTGGCTGTATTCGTGTTTTGAAGCACGACCGTGCCGCGGCCGATTTTCTGGATGCTCTGGGCACCACTCAGGCGGACATTCATGTTTACCAGGCCGCCAGCCATGCCATAGAAACGCGCCTGTTTACCCAGAACGAGCGAGCCGGCACCCGTGCCGAAGGTCACGCTGCCGGTTTCATTGACACCACCGATCCAGGTGTTGTTGCCGGCCGCCACATTCCAGCTCGCCATGTTGAAGTTCTGCCCGGAAATGCCGTCTTTACCGGGCTGGCCGAGGAAGAGGAAGGTGTTGCTACCGCCTGCGATGGTGAAGCCCATCTGCGTTGAGTTACCGTTCACGGCAAGACTGGGCGTGGAATCGCCATTGAGGATCCTTGAGATGGCGGTCGTGGTCCAGAATCCAGTGCCATCCGGGCTAGCTGGCACCGGGGTATAACTAACATTGAGAACACCCTGATTCAGCGTCAGGCGACCAGCGGCGGCATATTGCTTTTCCATGGTCACATTGAGTTGCTCATTGCCCTCCACCGTGAAGCGGAAGACTTCGTTTTCATTGGTGCGCACGCCTGCGACGCTCGGCATGGCGCTGACGACCGATCCCACGGGCGTTGCGACTCCAGCCGCGCCACGATCGCCGATTTGACCGCGCAAGATGATCTGGCTGTTCGCCGAACCAGCGGTGCTTAGAATCCGGGAATCGATGGCCACCACATCATTGGAGATGGGTGTGTCACCTCCATAGATGTCGCCATTGATGATGAGGGTGGCATTGGCACCGCTCGCGTTGATGAGCGGAGTGAAGAGGGTCTGACCTGCGGCATCGACGTTATCCACAGTGATATCGCCGAAGTAGCTGGTAAGATCGTTCTGCGCCTGAAGAATGGTTTGTCCACCCTGAAGGATCCCCACCAGGATGTCCTCTGGCGCTGCGGCAGTTCCGAGAATGATGCCGCTGCTGGTGAGCAAATTTCCATTGCCTTCAATCTTGTACCCATTGCCTGGGCCGCCGGCACCACCGGACATGCGCCCGTTGCGCACGAGCAGATTTCCATCCGACACAGTCGTGAGGCCGGAGTAGGTGTTCATGCCATCCAGCACCACCTGTGAGAACCCCGTTTTCAATAGACCTCCAGTGCCGGCAATGTTCGACCGGATTTGCAAATTGCCCTGCTGAATCGTGCCATCCGTGAAGCGGACAAATCCGTTCTGATTATTGATGATGGCCTCACGATTGCCAAAGTCGAGAGTGCCCCCCTCGATGAAGGTGTCAGAAAAAGGGTTAGCGTTATTGCTTGTTGTACTATTTCCCGCAGTAAAGAAGGCGCTGCTGACCATGCCTGAGGCGATGCGCAATGTACCATCCACGATCAATGTAGGAATGTAGGAGCCGAGATAACTGGTGAGTGTGGTGCCATTATTGATGCTGCCGCCTGAGCCATTGTTGTCTGCCGTCGGTCCCATACGCAGCGAGTTGATGCTCATGTCCTGTCTCACGATGCTGAAAACATCGGTCAGGTTGACGTTCTGACCGGCGGCACCGCTTGTGGCATCCATGACTCCATCCGCAGGGGTGAAGTACTCCGAATCATCCAGGGGGCGCAGGAAACCATTGTCCAGAGTCATGAAGTGACTGCCTGCAAGGAACTGCTGGTTGCGCCCCTGATTGTAGAGATCTGAAATGTTGGCACCGTTGTAGCCGAGTTCGCGCATATCCTCCAAATAGCCGTGAGGGATGATGCCGCCGAGAATGCCAATAACGACGGCGCGGTTGGTGGCACCTGCCACTGTCCCGGTGCCGCTCGTTTCAAGTCCGGCTGGACTCGTCAAAGCCACGCGAACGCTGTCCGTCATTTCGGCCGGGACCGCGCTGGCGAAGGTCGAGGTGGCATCCAGATCGGTGATGCGCAAGACAGCACCTGAACTACGATTGATACGCCCGATGGTCAGCGTCATGGGCTTATTGGCTCCATCTGCCGGCCAGAGATCAAGGATGTTGGTTCCGGACCTGACTTCCATGGCAGCACCACCAGACGTGGCAAGGCTTTCATTGTTCGCGGCAGTCGCGCCGCCATGAATGCGCAGCCAGCCGTGATCCAACTTGATGCTGGCCGCGTTATTGATGCGGTCATCATTGTTGCCACCCGTGACCGGTGTCACGCCGCCAACATTATTGCTGGCATCCAGGCGGTTGGTATTGTCCAGCGTCAGCATCCCGCGGCGCTGGAGAGTGATGTCACTGGTGCCGGAAAGGCGGGCATTTGCCCCGGCAAGGGTCAGGCCATACTCAGCCCAGCCTTCGGCATCGCCATAGGTTTGGTAAGCGACCCCATTCACCATGACCGTGTTACTCTGCCAGCCCACCGCAGTTGAGCCGGAACGCAGAATGTTCAAACTGCCAGTGAAGGTGTTGTTATTGGTTAGCCGCACTTCGCGGGTTCCCAGCTTGGTGAAGCCGCCTGCCCCAACAATCTGCCCGCCGACAATCAGTTTTGTCTGCAGCGAGGTCGTCAGGTTGGCTTGATCAATAATGTTGGCCGTGGAGGTGGCTGATTCATTTTGGATGATATTTCGGCTGGCATCACCAAGCACGGTCAGCGTCCCGTCCAGATAGGTGCGCGGGCTGGGGATGGTGTCCGCGCCGGTGTCGATGTAGTTGTAGCCTCCGCCTGAGGCATCAGTGGCGGAGCCTTTGGCGGTGATGCCATTCATCGTGATGCCCACCCCGTGATGCACGTTCATGTTACGGAGGAGGTTCAAATGTGCTCCCACGTTCGGACTCAATAAGGACGCGAGAGTTGTCAGATCGGTGAAAGTGGCTCCTGTGTAGCCGATCTCGATGCCATTGGTGACATTCGCCGCACTGATGCCGCTCCAGAAACCGGCATTGTTCACCGGGGTGTCCATTTCCAAGCGCAGGATGCCTTCCTCAACCATGATTTTATTCAGTGCGGTAGTGAATGTGGGCTGATGCAGCACCACGCCGCCGGCCGTGGTTCCGCCTCTCACGGTGAGATCGAACCCGCCCCCGGCGATGGTGGGGAAATTGCGAGTGAAGTTGCCATCAAGCGTTGAGCCGTTGTAGGGATTCGTGTCATATGAAGCGAGATCCAGACGCGAGGCATTGGTGAAGCCGCCGCCGTTGAGGACGGCATTGCCGCTGAGTTCCAAATGAGAGAAGGAGCCGGTGCCACTGCTGTTGCGTAAAGCACCCGTGCCACTGACGCCCGCACCGGCAACACGGATGATCTCACGAGACGTCGATGAATCATCACCGTAGTTCAGTGCCTGACCACGCAGATCAATCGTAGCGCCGGAGGCGATAATGGTTTCATTAAACTGGCCCGTGGCCCCCAGAGCTCGCGCATTACCGACACGAAGCTCACCGGCATTAATCAAGATCTGCCCCGAGAGGGACGCACCTGTGTTGGCCGTGGTGAAACCATCCAGCACATTGGTGAACTGGCTGGCGCTGAGTTGCAGGATACCATCGCCGGTTTTGGTGAAACCTTTGTCCGCATAGACAATGCCAGTGATGTTCAGGCCCACGGATCCCACCACCGC
>CANJVS010000023.1 GCA_947477755.1 Verrucomicrobiaceae bacterium
CTTCTGGCCGACGACGACGATGTTCGCATCCTGCAGGCGGTTGGATTCGGCGAGGGCTGCGGTGCTGATGCCATACTGTTTAGCGATGGAACCGAGATGCTCGCCGCTTTTCACGACATGGGTGACATCGGTGGAGGTTGCTGCAGGCGCTGCACTTGGTATTTCTGGTTTGCTTCCAGTTTTGCTTTTCCCGCTGGGAATGGAGAGGCGCTCACCGGCGATCAAATGGTCGGCACGGGTATTCGGGTTGGCCTTGGTGAGGGTATCAAAGGTGATACCGTAATCGCGGGCAATTTTAGTGAAGGTCTCGTTGGGTTTTACCACATGTGTGCGGTTGGTGATCGCCGGGGTTGGGGCTTTGCGGGCAGGGTTGGTGCCGGGCGTGCTGGCAGAGGCGGGCGTGTTGACGATGATTTCGTCGCTCGGGATGAGCAGTGTCTGGCCGATGGCGACCATGTCGCCCTTGAGGTGATTGGCGTTTCGCAGGGCGTTGATGCTGGTGCCCTGCTTGCTGGCCACAGACCACAGCGTGTCGCCGGGGCGCATGACATAGGTTTTGCCTGTGGGAGCGGTATGGGTGACGGCAACGTTCACTGCTTTCTTCGAGGGCAGGCTGGCTTCGCGCTTGAGATTACCTGACCGAATGTCCTGATGTTGGGCAGTGCTCTCCTGGTGCGCAATTTTGCTCTTAAGGGCAACCTCTTTCGATTTCGGTGCGGCGGAGGATTTCAGCTCTGGTGTGTGGTAGGTCGGAACACTTGGCTTTTTAGTGGCGGTGACTGATTCGCCCGCAGTGAGAGTTGCTGGAGTTCGGATACTGCCTCGCGGTGTGTAGGTGGGTGGGCGGTAGGCCCGCTGATGGTTGGCGGATGCTGTTTGAGGAGCAGGTTGCTCTTGTTCTGAAATCTGCACTGCGCCGGGTGGCAGTGCCCCATTCTTTGTGGCAGCTCTGGCTGATGGTTGGGCAGAGAGGAAAACTGTCACTGTGCCGGTGAGGGCGGAAATTAGGCAGAAACGTGTCAGCGAAGTGGCTAGTGACGGAGCTTTCATGTTAGCATTTTAGTGGACTTAGCAGTTTGCTCCAGCTAAATTTCAAAAAAACTAAATAGTTTTTATAATTTTCAATTTTCCTCTGTGTCGAACTGGTTATTCAAGCTTCTCTTTTTATGCCGCAGCTGCGTGTCGTATCTGGCATTGGGTGGATCGCTGGCGGCTTTGGGCTGGCTTTCGCTCAAATTGGAAGCTGTGCCGGGTGTGCAGATCCCGCGCAGTGAACTGGAAAGAGCGCCGCTGGTGATCGTGGATGCCGGTCACGGCGGACATGATGGAGGTGCGGTGGCTGGAGGTGTGGTCGAGAAAGATCTTAGCCTGATTCTGGCTGGACAGTTGCAGGATCAGCTGAAAAGGGCCGGTATCAGAGTCCGCATGACACGGGACAAGGATCGATTTCTTGAGCTTGAAGAGCGCTGCCGGGTCGCCGCTGAGAGTCATGCTGATGCCTTTGTCAGCGTGCATCTGAATACCAATCCGGCGACGGAAATTCAAGGCATCGAGACCTACTTTTCCTCAGCCCAATCACTAATGGCTCGCCCCGCCAGAGCGGCTGATCGTGCCAAAAAGCTGGGCTCAGGGGAACAACTTGCCCGAGCGATCCAGCGCCACGCATGTTCTGCGACGAAGGCGGAAGATCGCGGGGCCAAGGACAGCCAACTCATCGTCGTCATGCGCACGCCCTGTCCTGCGGCCTTGGTTGAGTGCGGCTTTCTCACCAACGCGGAGGAAGTTCGGCGGATGAAGCGAAAGGACTATCAGCAAAAGCTGGTGGCAGGCATCGCTGAAGGAGTGGTGGATTTTTTGCATCATCGCATGCCTGTATCCGTTGCCGCAGTGAAGACACCGTGATGGAAAGCTTGCCTTTGTGGCCGCTTGTTCGTAGAGGATGAGAGTCATGCCTGTATCTTCCAGTGTCACACGCCTTCTCTGGAGCTTCGTGCTCTTCCTGGGGGTGTCATTCGGGGTGTATGCGATGTTTGCTCAGGTCCACTATGCATGGAATTGGTCGCCGGCGCTGGTTTATGGGCCGCAGCTTGCGGTCGGCTGGTTGACGACATTGGGACTTTCTCTGGGGGCGATGGTCGTGAGTATCTTGGTCGGTTTTACCCTGATGATCGGGCGCCGTTCGCCATGGGTGCCGGTGCAGTTGTTTTGCACGGGAGCTGTCGAGATCCTGCGTGGTTCGCCACTGCTGGTGCAGCTTTTGGTGGGCTACTACATCGTGGCGACGGCGCTTCGAATTGGTGAGCCTTTACTCGTGGGTATGGTGCTGCTGGGCTGTTTTGAGGGTGCCTATCTGGCAGAGATTTTTCGTGGGGCGGTGGAGAGCATCGGCGCGAGTCAGCGTGAGGCGGCTCGAGCGGTGGGATTCGATGCCACGCAGACCTATCGCTACGTCATCATCCCTCAGGCCATCCGCCGCGCATTGCCTGGCACGACCGGGCAAATGGTGTCGTTGATCAAAGACTCCTCCCTGCTTTCGATCATTGGCATTGAGGAATTGGTGAAAAAAGTGGAGAGCATGAATTCGGCCTCCTATACCGCACTGGAAGGCTACCTGCCGCTGGCTCTGGCGTATCTGATCGTTACTCTGCCGCTGTCCTGGTATGCTCGGCAATTGGAGAGGAGGTTTGCCTATGAAACTTGAAACGCGTCAGGTAACGAAGCGCTACGGCAGTTTCACCGCGCTGAATGGCGCGAGTTTTCAAACTGGTGCAGATGCCCGTGTCGTGGCTTTACTCGGACCCAGTGGTGGAGGGAAATCCACGCTGCTGCGAGTGCTCGGTGGACTGCTGCTTCCTGAGTCGGGTGAAGTGTGTGTGGATGACAATCCGCTGCCAAAGGAGCCTGAAGCCGCCTTGCTGGCTCTGCGCCGGAACGGCTTCGTATTTCAGGGTTACAATCTCTTTCCCCACCTCAGCGCTCTGCAAAACATCGTGCTGCCGCTGCGCGTGGTGCACGGACTCGACGAGCATGAAGCTAATGCGCGTGCGATCGAACTGCTGACGCGGCTCGGATTGGCTGAGCATCGGAATAAACGCCCGGCGGAATTGTCTGGTGGGCAACAGCAAAGGGCAGCAATCGCGCGAGCTTTGGCTCCGAAGCCTAGCCTGTTGCTGCTTGATGAGCCAACTTCTGCGCTCGATCCCGTGATGACGGGCGAAGTGCTGGATGTAGTCCGGGAGTTGGCTGAAAGCGGGCAGCAGATCGTGCTGGCCACGCATGAGATCAGCTTTGCACGGCGTGTGGCCGACTGGGTTGTGTTTCTCGCCCAGGGGCGGGTGGTGGAATCGTGTCCAGTGGAGCAGTTTTTTGAGCAGCCTCAGTCTGCCTTGGCTCGTGAGTATTTGCAGGGCCTGTCGCGGTATCGGTGATGGCCCGCCCTTTGCTGAATCTTCAAATGGTACACGGAGAGGGATTCGAACCCCCGACCAACTCGGTGTAAACGAGCCGCTCTACCACTGAGCTATCCGTGCTTTATTGTTTATTCTGAGGCGTTTGAGACGTTTCCGAAGGTGCTTGAAATCCTTGTTGATACAATCTTTGTGGGCTCACAATCTACCCGCCATGACGGCAGAGGAGAAAGGAGACCAAAAAGGAAAGTAGATTCAGGGGACACCATGTTTGTATCACTGCCGCAGCAGCGGCGTGCATTATGCCGCAGTGAAGCACTCTGGCAAGTTGATCTGCAGGAGTCTTGTGTCCGCCTCAGTGCCTCATTGAAAAGGACACCGTTTGGGGAGAGACCGGGACAGCACGCTGCGATCGCTAGGCAGTCTTTGCTTGCGCAGGTGTTTAAAAGCACCACACTCAACGGCTCTCTTTAAAATTATGGCCAACAAGAAAACTGCAGTCGTCACCGGTGCCGCCGGATTCCTGGGATCTCACCTCACAGATCGTCTGCTCGCTGAAGGCTATAAAGTTATCGGGATCGATAACCTGCTAACGGGGAATGTGCGCAACATTGAACACCTTGCGGGCAATTCAGATTTTCAGTTCATCAAGCACGATGTGACAAACTACATCTACCTGCCCGGTGAAGTGCATCTAGTGTTTAATTTTGCCTCACCAGCCAGTCCGATCGATTACCTCAAACTACCCATCCAAACACTGAAGGTGGGATCGCTCGGCACGCATAACACGCTCGGTCTGGCCAAGGCCAAGGGAGCGACTTACCTCATCGCCTCCACCAGCGAGACTTATGGTGACCCTCTGGAGCACCCCCAAAAGGAATCGTATTGGGGTAATGTGAATCCCATCGGCCCCCGTGGTGTCTATGATGAAGCCAAACGCTTCGCTGAAGCCATGGTGATGGGTTATCACCGGGCTCACCACATGGACACGAAGATTGTCCGTATCTTCAATACTTATGGCCCGCGAATGAGGCTGGAGGATGGCCGGGTGGTGCCCGCCTTCATTGGTCAGGCACTTCAGGGTAAACCCATCACGGTGTTTGGTGACGGATCCCAGACTCGCAGCTTCTGCTATGTGTCCGACCTGATTGATGGCATCTACAAGCTCTCGCAAAGCAATTACCATGAGCCGGTCAACATTGGCAACCCACGCGAAATGACAGTTCTTCAATTCGCCAAAGAAATTCAGAAAATCATCGGCAGCGACCAGCCAATCATCCATCAAGAGCTGCCAATGGACGATCCAAAAGTGCGCCAACCTGACATCAGTCTCGCCCGCAAGCTCCTCGGATGGGAGCCAAAGGTGGATTTTGAGGAAGGGATCGTGAAAACGATCGACTATTTTCGTGAGTTTCTTGCAATCAAGTCTTGATGAAAGGCCCAGTTTGCGAATAGAAAGTCATTAATGCCATAAGGGCCCAACCACAGCTGGTGTAGCCCGCAACCATTAAACATCACCCCATGAAGTCATTCCCCCTCGCTCTCTCGTTCATCGCCTTTACGATGAACGCACTTCAGGCTCAAACTGCGCCTGCCGTTAAAGTGGACGTCAAAGTTCCCAAGGCATCGAATATTCAGACTCCTCAGATCCAGGCCACCAACACGCCCACAAGAAACTGGCGCCCCAAAGAATGGTTGGAAATTGAGACTGACCTCTCGGTCAAGTTGCCCACAAGCGCCGGCGGCAGAAATGGCAGTCTGGCCTCAATGACCATCAATTACTTCATCGGGATGAATGCCCAAAACAAAGAAGGCAAGTTTCAGCTTCTTAAGGGTTCGATCATATACGCAGATGTGCCAGCCAGTGAGCGTTGCCACGCGCTTGCCTTTGTTTCTCCTTCAACTCTCCGCCGTGTGTTGGAAAAAGACAACTTCACTGCAACCTCTGACATAAAAGCCATTGCCATCGAAGTTGTGGTCGATGGGGTTGTCGTTGCTGGTGAATCCACCATCCCGGTAACTGCCAGTAATAAGTGGTGGGAGAAAGCAGATGCCTTTGTTGCCAGCGAAAGCGTTGTCCTCAGCCGGATGGAAACCCCTTTTTCCGTTCTTTGGGGTGATTACGATTTGCCCACCAAATCGAAATAACCGGAAGATTTTGCGGCAATAGCGGCAGGGCAGAGTAACGAACCATTTAATTTCCGAGCATGGCAGACAGCAAAAGCATCGCAGTCCTGAATCTGGGTTCCCAGCGTCTATCAGGGGCTATTTTCAGCAAGTCCGGGGGCGATCTCGTCCTGAAGAAGTACGAATTTGTGGACATGACCGGGGACCCCACAGTGGACTCCTCGCGCCTCCCCCAACTCAAGATTGGCTTGGATGAACTTGCAGACCGACTAAAGATCAAAAAGTCGGCGGCTTGGTATGCCGTGGCTGGTCACACCGTTTTTACACGGTTTGTGAAGCTGCCACCCGTGCAGGCAGATCGTGTCGCGCAGATTGTGGAATTTGAAGCGCGCCAAAACGTTCCATTCCCAATCAATGAAGTGGTGTGGGATTTTGAATTTGTGTCTGAAGGCACTGGCGAAACTGAAGTGGTGCTCGTGGCCATGAAATCGGATGCTCTCAATGAGATAAACGATCAAGTCGCTGCCGTCGGAATGAAAACATCAGGCGTGGACTTGGCACCGATGGCCTTGTTCAACACCTTCCGCTACAGCTACCCTGACGTGGATGAACCATGCGTCCTCATCGATCTCGGTGCCCGGTCAACAAATCTAGTTTTTGTCGATGGGGGCAAGCTTTTCACCCGTAATTTCCTAGTGGGTGGGGCAACGATCACTTCTGCCGTTTCTAAAGAATTCGGCATTGGTTTCACCGAGGCTGAATCCCGGAAGGTCGCGTATGGATTCATTGCAGAGGGTGGCGCCGTTCAGGATCACGACGACCCCGAAATTGCCGCCCTTTCCAAAGTAATTCGTAATGCCGCCTCAAATCTGCACACGCAGATCATGAGAACGATCACCTTTTACCGCACTCAGCAGGGAGGCTCCCAACCAAAGCGTGTCTTTATCACCGGCGGCGGCGCATTGCTCGGCAACATGGTGATATTCCTCGAAGAGAAACTCAAGGTGCCGGTCGAGATCTTCAACCCGCTCCGCGGCGTGCAAGTGGATCGCAGCCTCAATGCTGATCATGCTCGTGCCGACGGACCATTTTTAGGTGAGCTAGTGGGACTGGCCCTCCGCTCTTCCGGCAGTTGTCCAAGTGAGATCGAATTGGTTCCCACGGCAGTGGCCAACGCGCGCGATGCCTCCAGGCGTGCACCGGCACTTCTACTCTCAGCAGTCTGCCTTTGGTCAGCACTTTATGCAGGCATTTCCTATTATCAGAACACGGATCGTGTCATTCAGGAAAAGCTGGGCACCATGCGCCAGGAAAATCAGGATTTACAGTCCCTGGCCAGTAAAATCAGTGCGCTGGACGCGACTCAATCCCAATTGATGGGTTTGAGCACACAACTGGAGCAGGCCGTGGCTGAGCGTTCCTACTGGGTCCGCCTCATCACCGAGATCAATAACAAATTCGACAACGATTTGATTTGGCTAACCGTCATTGAACCCATGAAGGACGGCAAATCCATCACCCCGCAACTCATCGGTCAGGGCGGAGAAAAAACCGAAGCCCCCAAGGATGAACAGGCTCCTGAAGCTGAACCGGTTTACACTATCCGGATGCAGGGGCTTTACCGGAAAAACGACGAGGGCGAACAAGTGGTCTATCGCTTTGCCAGTGCTCTCGCTAAATCACCTTGGTTCAACATTGCTGACTTCGAGGCCAAGCGCGCTGAATTCGTCAGTGCTCAAAGCGGTGTTGAAGAAGACCGTTACGCCTACAATTTTAACATCAAGCTGCCTCTCAAGCAGCCCATGAAATTCAAAAACTGATGAGCTGGATTCAAGAAAATAAAATTCCTGCCGCCATCCTCGGGGTGACTGGCGCTGGTGTCGTTGGCCTTGGGGTGATGCTGTTCAACGCTTGGTCAAGCGCTGGTGAAGCTCAGGAGGAGTTCGACACCGTCAATGCCAGCTTGGAAGCCGTAAAAAGTGGCACCTTGAGTCCGACACCCGAGCATCTCGCGGCGAAACAAAAACTGGTGAAGGATTATAGCGATGCCGTGGGCAAGTTGTCTTTAGTCCTCTACAAATTACAACCTGAAGACAAGCCCATCAGCAACACCGACTTTCAGGCAAAACTGAAGGCCAAAATCGCCGAGATCAAGAAAGAAGGAGGTGAGCGACTTCCTGCTGAATTTAACTTGGCTTTCGATCAGTACACAAACGCTCTGCCAAAATCCGATCAAGTAGCTGCACAGCTGTCAACCTATCTCGACTCGGTCAATGAAATCGTAAAAATGCTACTCAAAAGCGGAGTCAAATCGATCGATCTGCTTGAGCGTTCCAGCCTGCCCGCCGAGAAGGACGAAGCAGACAAGGATTCGTCCAATTCCGCAGATAAATCTGGAATAACCATCACGGAACGTCGGGTCGTGCGTGTCAGAATTCGGACCGATCAAGGCCCCCTCCAGACGCTATTGAGCAATCTCGCCAGCCCCTCAGAGATGCCTTACTTCACCGTCGTTCGTCTTCTCCGTGTCGAAAACGAGGCTCAGGAAGGACCGCCGCGCGTTGCGACTGCGGGAGCAAAGACACCAGCGCCAGCTCCTGCTCCTGCGCCTGAAGCCGCAAAGCCAACTTCCCCCGGGATTCAACCCGCCCCCGAGGATTCTCGCGTGGTTCTTGGCAAGGAAACACTGCGCGCCTATCTCGAGATTGATTTGGTCAAGTTTCTCAATCCTCAGACAGCCGCATCATCTAAGCGGTGAGTGATCTCAGTTTAAATTTCCCAGCATCATGCAGAACAAGAATGGCAATTACGAGAAAGGGCTGCTTGTCGCAGCGGCTCTAATAGCGGCAGGTATCGTTGGTTATCTGATCTGGGACAGCCAGAGTATCTCTGACCGTCTTATCCTCCGAACCGGCTCATCCAAAAATGTGCTCAATCCACCGCCAACCAGCGGTGTCCTTGCAGTCTTTCAGCGGCTCACCGAGAAAGTTTCATGGGTTTCACCCGTGATCAAAGGCAAGCCAGTCCCCCTGAACAAATCGATCATCCTCATGCAAAAGGGAGATGATATCTATGATCTGCAGACAGAAGATAAGCCGCTCCGTCCGCCAATGACCAATGCCTTTCTGATTCGGAATGAACTTCCCAATATTGAATCGCCAAATGTCGGTGCCTTGGATGCCGATAATGATGGGTTCAGCAATGAAGAGGAATTTGCAGCCAAACCGCAGACCAACCCCATGGATGCTAAATCACGCCCTCCTGTGATTCAAAAGCTTTTCCTGAAGCAGCGTCTAACCCATGATTACAAGATCAAACTCAACAGCAGTTCACCCCCATATCAGGTGCAACGCACCACGCCGGAGCCGAAAGGCAGCAAGTTCGTATCCCCAGGAGATGAGTTTGGTTTCGACAAAGGCATCATCCGCTTCAAAGCGATAAGCTTTGAGCAGAAAATCGTTAAAGATGACAAGGTGGGTGAGAAAGACGTTTCTGAACTCAAATGCTTGGACAGCGCTACAAAAAAAGAATTCGTACTGATTCGCGGCTCCGAAACCAATCTGGCCGAATATGAGGCTGAGTTTGAGTTTCGGATTGGCAATCCGGAGATCCGTAAAGTCAAGCAAGGGGAAACTTTCCAAATTCCCGGCATCGGGATAACCTTCAAAGTGTTGAGTATTGAGGAAAATCAAGCCGTCATCGTTCCCGTCGATGGGGAAAAACCAGCGGGAGAACAGGTCACCATAAAGAAGGGGTAATTTTTCGTAAAAAACGAAAAAATATCTAGCCAAAGTCCCAAGAACCCTGATAAACAAACTAGTTCATCGCCAATCTCGTTCAATTTAACCATTCTATGACCCAGTCCCCCCGAAAGCTGCAAAACCGAATTGCTCTGCTGATTGCTGCCGCAACTCCAATGATCACTGCTCCTATTTATTCAGGTGAAAGTGGTATGGGAGGTGGAATACATGGCATCGCTGAACGCGAAATCGCACGACGCACTGCCCGCATTGAGGATGCACGGAAAGCGATGGAAAAAGGTGATGAACTGTACGCAAAGGGAGACCATGAGGGTGCACTTTCCCAGTATCGCGCTGCAAAAGACATTTTTGACCAACTTCCAAGCGCTCCTCTTATTCAAGATTGGCGTGATCTTGCCAATCTGAAATTTGCCGACTGCGCCGCGCAGGTTGCCCGTGAAAAAGCCGCCATCGGCGACTATGTTTCTGCTCGTAAACTCCTCGACGAGGCACTCGCTGCCGTTCCTGGTCACAAAGCATCAACGCTTTTCGCACGCCATCTGGATGATCCAGATCGCTGGCCGCCAGCACTGACTCCCGAGCATGTTGAAAATGTCAGCAAGGTGCAAAAAGGTCTCCTGCTGGCCAGCAGTTCTGTTGAAATCGGCAACTATGATCAGGCACTGACACAATTTGAGGACGTCCTTCGTATCGACCCCTACAATACGGCCGCCCGCCGAGGTATGGAACTTGCCGAGCGCAAACGCACCGAGTATTTCGAGAGTGCCCGCGATCACCAGCGCTCACGCATGCTCAACATGGTCAATGAGGCATGGGAGCATAAACCACCGGTTAAAGGTCTGTTGATCGAAAGCTCTGGCGGCGGCGGTAAAGCTCCGACGATTTACCTCAGTCAAAAAATGCAGAAAATCGTCTTCCCTCAGGTTACATTCTCCGGTGCGAGCATTGAGGAAGCCGTCGAGTTTCTTCGGGTGAAGAGCAAGGACTTGGACGTTGAAGAAACTGACCCTGCTCGTAAAGGCGTGAATATCATTCTCAAGGCTGGTGACAGTCCGTCAACGGCCTCTATCAGCCTTGATCTGAAGGAAGTTCCAATGATTGAAGCTCTTCGATATGTCACTGAACTTGCAGGGATGAAGTTTAAGGTTGAACCCTTCGCTGTATTGATTGTTCCTGTTTCGGAAACCACAGCCGAGCAATTCACCCGCATTTACAAAGTTCCGCCAGATTTCGAAAGCATGGGCAGTGGTGGTGGTGGCGCTGCACCTGCAGCCGCAGCAGCTCCTGCTGATCCGTTTGCTGCCGGCGGGGGTGCGGCAGCTCCTGCCTCAGGTCTGCTGGCCCGCCAAAACGCATTGGGAATTTTGACATCTCAAGGCATCCCTTTCCCCGAGGGAGCGACTGCAGTGTTTAATAAAGTGACTTCACAACTGATTGTGAAGAACACCCAACCAAACCTTGACCTCGTTGAAGCCTTTGTTGAATCCATCATTGGCCGCGTCACCAAGCAGGTTTACATCACCTCCAAATTCGTGGAAGTGACCCAGAAAAACTCAGACGAACTTGGTTTTGACTGGCTGCTTGGAGGTGTCGGTCTCGATAAGAGTGGGAGTGGGGGACATGATCCTAGTCGTATCGCACTCGGGGGGGGCACTACCGGTAACTCAGGAGCACGTGCCTCTTACACTGGCACACCACTTGCCGACTTGGTAACTTCAAACGCCATTACACCCGTCACGCGTGGTCTGCGGTCTGGTAGCCGTGCCATCCGAGGTGACAGCGTTGATTCGCTGTTCAATCCCGTTGATGCGGCTGCTGACACGGTTGCCCCTGGCATTATGTCGATTGCTGGCATTTTCACCGATCCACAATTCGGAATGGTTCTTCGTGCTCTATCACAACGCAAGGGTGTCGATCTCATGAGTGCTCCGAGCGTTACCACCAAGGGTGGACAACAGGCGACGGTAGAGGTGGTTCGCGAGTTCATTTATCCAACGGAGTTTGATCCACCACAAATCCCAACCAACGTCGGCGGCAGCGGCGGCGGCGGCGGCGGCACTGGTGGCTCCAGCTCTGCCATTCCCGTCACACCAACCACACCAACGGCCTTCGAAATGCGCCCTGTGGGTGTCCGAATGGAAGTGGACCCGGTGATTGGTGAGAACGGTTCAATCGATCTGAACCTCCTTCCTGAAGTCACTGAGTTCGATGGATTCATCAACTATGGCAGTCCGATTTATAGTGTGCAGCCAGCGTCAATTCTTACACCTGGGGCCGCACCGACCAAAGTCGAACTTACTCCTAACATCATCAATCAGCCCATTTTCTCGACCCGGAAGGTTAAGACATCAGTGACTGTGTGGGACGGACAAACCGTGGCGTTGGGTGGTCTTATCCGTGAAGACGTTCAAGACGTGGAGGATAAAATTCCAGTCATGGGAGATTTGCCATTCGTAGGGCGGCTATTTCGTACAGAAGTTGAAGATCACTTCAAACGCAATCTGATGATCTTTGTGACAGCTACTCTGATCGACCCAGCCGGCCAGAAAATCAAGGGGAGCAGCTCAGGAACCGAACCAGTCGGTGACCTCAGTGGCAATCCAATCCTGCCATCAATCGGCAACTAAGTTTACAACATTTTAAATCAGGGCAGGAGATGAGAATCTCCTGCCCTTTTTTATGAAAACCTACATTTTCACCGGCGGAATTGGCTGCGGCAAAAGTAGTGCTGTTAAAGTTTTTGAACAGCACCTTGGAAACTCACGAACAGCAATATTCTCAGCGGACCAGGAGGTTCAGCGGTTACTCGATGACGAGGGTGTGTTGATTGAATTATCAGCAAAATTCGGTTCTGATGCGGTGCTCATCGAAGGAATTGTCCGCCGCGCTAACCGCACATTCCTCAGGGAGAAGGTTTTTTTCGATTCTGATGCTCGTCATGTGTTGGAGTCAATTTTGCACCCCCACGTTTTCGTTGCTTTGGACGCGCGGCGAGCCGAGGCGGAAAAAATGGGATTTGAACTTTTCCTTGCGGAGGTGCCCCTGCACTATGAGACTGGCCGCTCAGTAACAGCGGACTTGATCATCGTGGTGGCAGCTAGCCAGACGGTTCAAGTGTGGCGGTTGATGGAACGTAGAGGACTCAGCGCGCCGATCATCGAGCAGATGTTGAGGTCTCAGTGGCCCATCGAAGCCAAAGTCGAAAGAGCGGACGTCGTCATCTGGAATGATGGAGACTCTGCCGCTCTCGCGGCTCAGTTGCTGACACTTGCAAGACAGCATTGGCATGATGAATCCAAACGAAACCCCTGAAACCTCTGTAGATGCCGAAGCGGCCGCTACTCCCGCTGCACAGGCAGTCGCAGAACCTCAAACGCCACCTGAATGTGAAGCGTCTTCCGACTCTGCCCCAAGCACGATGGAACCTACCCCCGTTCAATCTTTACCCGCAGTGGAAAAGCATGCCGCACCTGTTGCGGAACCGCCTTTCCCTGTAGAGATCACCCTGAATTCCCTGCACGAATCGACTCTTGCCGAACTCCAGCAACTTGCGGAGACCGTCGGCTACCGTATCAACGCGAGCCGCAGCAAACACCAACTCATCTATGACTTGCTCTCATGGATGGCCGAGCACCGCACGCGTATATCGGTTGATGGTATTTTAGAAATTGGGGCTGATAATTTTGGCCTGATTCGATATCCCAAGTACAGCTTTGCTCCGCTGCCTGAGGATGTTTTCATCCCTCTCTTTTTGGTCAGAAAATTCAATCTTCGCCCCGGCAATCGTATTGTAGGCTATGTTCGCGCTGCGAAGGATCGTGACAAGTATTTGGCTATCGACCGCATTACGGAAGTGGATGGAATACCCATTGAATCGTATCAACCGCCCGAGCATTTCGACAAACTGACGGCATCATTCCCGAATCAACGCATCATTCTGGAAACTCCCAAACCCTGCTCAATCTCGGCGCGCATTATGGATCTTGTGGCTCCATTGGGAAAAGGTCAGCGTGGTCTGATCAATGCCTCCCCGCGTTCGGGGAAGACAATGCTCCTCAAAGACATCGCCAAATCCATCGTTCAAAATCACAAAGAGATCACACTCATCATTCTGCTGCTGGATGAGCGCCCTGAGGAAGTTACCGACTTTGAAGAGTCGGTCAGTGGCTGTGAGATTTACAGCAGCACCTTTGATGAAAGCCCGAAGCGCCACAGCCAGTTGGCCGAACTTGTGCGTGAACGCGCCTGTCGCCTTGTCGAAGCAGGCAAAGATGTTGTTATTCTGCTCGATTCCCTTACCCGCCTGGCACGCGGTTACAATGCACTTTCCGGCGGCAAAGGACGCACTATGTCAGGCGGTATGGATGCCAAGGCGATGGCAAAACCCAAAAAGTTTTTTGGAGCCGCCCGCAATGTCGAAGAGGGAGGCAGTCTCACCATCATCGCTTCTGCACTTGTAGAGACAGAGAGTAAAATGGACGAGCTCATCTTTGAAGAGTTCAAAGGTACAGGTAACATGGAGGCTACACTTGATCGTGAAATCAGTGAACGCCGTATCTTTCCCGCATTGCATGTGCTAAAATCAGGCACACGCCGTGACGATCTTCTCTATCATCCTGACGAATTTCGTCGTGTTATGGCAATCCGAAAGCAGTTGGCACAAGTTCCCGCAGTGGAGGCCCTCGAGTTGCTTATTCGCAATATCAATCGAACTGGTAACAATGCTGAAATCCTCCTCACCGGTCTAAAATGAGCGAGGCGATCACGGTTCCATCCTCATCGGCAGTGCTAGAGCGCGATTTTGAGTTCATCTCAACTTCCGATCATTTAGAACGCTGGGTTAATGAAAGTGATGCACATCTTCAAGCTACGGGCGAAACACGCGTCTGCTTAGACACGGAAGCGGACTCTCTACACCATTATCACGAAAAGCTCTGCCTTCTCCAAGTGGCCTGCGGAGGGCGTTTTGCTCTCATCGATCCACTCGCCATCCCAGACGTAAGCGTCCTATTGGCTCTAATGGACCGCTATGAACTCTGGTTTCATGGTGCAGATTATGATCTCACCATGCTCCGGCGCACATATAACTGGGAACCACGCCTGATCCGTGACACTCAGATCGCGGCAAGACTCACCGGGAGCCGGCAATTTGGACTTGCTGCACTGCTGCAAAACGTACTCAATGTCACCGTCTCCAAAGCTTCTCAAAAAGCTGACTGGAGCCGTCGCCCACTGCCGGATCACATGCTCTCGTATGCGGTTGATGATGTTCGCTACTTGCTCAAAATCGCCGACCATTTCCTCGCCATTCTCCGGGAAAAAAATCGTCTGAAATGGTTTGAGGAAAGCTGCCTTTCACTCCAGAAAGATGTCGCCGCCCGCAGCATGGCCCCGAGAATTGATCCGTGGCGCGTGCAGGGTAGTGGAAGGTTGCATCCCAAAGGACTCGCCATTCTGAATGGGATGTGGGAATGGCGCGAAAGCATCTCTCAGGAGCGCGATATGCCGTGTTACCGCGTCATGTCCAACAAGCAAATGGTGGCCTATGCCGAAATCTTTGAGGCAGGCGGCGTTATGGTTCCTCCGAGCGGCTGGCGTCCGCGTTGGAAAAAGGAATTCAACGATCTGATTGCCAACGTTTTTCGTGTGGGCCAGGCGTCATGGCCGCAGCGTCAGAAGAAGGCCAAGGGGCGCATGAGTGACACACAGCGAGAGATCGTCGATCGCCTCTGCGCACAGCGTGATCAGATCGCTCTAAACCTGGAAATCGAAGGCAGCCTGCTCGGCTCCCGCAGCACTCTCGAACAGGTCGTTTCCGAGCCTGCCTCCGACTGTCCGCTGATGAATTGGCAGAGGCAATTGCTAGCTCCCGTCATTGAACAAATCCACGCAAGTGTCTCGGGCAGCGCCCCTCTCTTGGAGCACGAGTGATTATGCCTCAATCTCCCAGCGATGCCGATTACGAGCGGCGGAATCCGACACTGAATGTTTTGTCTCGCCACGCGACGAGTCTTTATGTCACAGCCAGTTCCTCTGGGTCGCTGGAGATTTCCTCTATGGCGTGGGATGTTATCAAGTCACTGGGTGGCGCACCTACCTAGTGATTATTAACATAATTAAATGTTATTTCTTGTCACCCAGAGCATCTGGATTAGGTTTGCCCTAGTTGGTCAGATTCGGTCACAAAGTGGCCGATCAATCCCTCACTTCGACTCTATTCAAATGCTCTCCGGTTTTTTCTCGAGCCCAGTTTTCCTCATGATCCATCTGGCCCGGAGTGTCCCTCAAGATATTCGCTCTTGGCACGCCAGTGGCTTGCTAGCGCGCCGTTTATCCTAAAAGCGTGAATGGGAAAGATGACAGATTGCCGTGAAGGCGCATAGAATGGGCTGATGGTGCGTAAAAACATCCCCGTGGAAGCTCACTCAATAGGTGAGGCAGCAGTCACCCCTTCTGGGCCCGTTGACCGCTGGCCTTTGGACACGCCTGGAGGTCGATTCTATGCCGAGTGGGAGCGTCAGGCTCCGGTGACTCGCGAGGGTCAGC
>CANJVS010000024.1 GCA_947477755.1 Verrucomicrobiaceae bacterium
CTGAATCTTGTATGTCGTGGAGTCCTGATTCCTGGCCGATAGCAATGGAGGCTTGGAACTCGGGAACGCTGGTGACGGCCAGCGATCCCGAGAGCGTGTGAGAGAGCCTGACCTGAATCTAGGCCCTTTGAGGCCGACCCACAGCACAGTCACTCACGCGCCAGGACAAGCTTGAACTCGAACAGTTGACTGAGTCCGCACCAGGGAAACCCGGCACGGAAGCTCGCATCACAAGAATGAAGTCCAGCAAACTCATCCCATCCATGAACACCCATCCTGCCTCCACTCAAGGCATTGTCTATATCGGAGTGGACGTCTGTGCCCAATGGCTCGACATCCACGGACTGCCTTGCAAACGCCTCGCCAACAATAAGGCCGGGCATGCAAAGCTCATCAGCCACCTGCCCGCCAGTGCCCATGTCGTGCTGGAGGCCAGCGGCGGCTACGAGCACGCCTTATGGCTCGCCCTGTTGAACGCCAACAAGGCCGTCAGCAGGGTCAATCCGGGGCGGGTGCGGCACTTTGCCAAAGCCACCATGAAACTTGCCAAAACCGACCAGATCGACGCTGGAGTGCTCAGCTCGTTCGGGGAAAAGCTGCACCCGAAAACGGACCGTCTGCCTTCGCAATGGGAACAGGAACTCGCTGATCTGGTGAGTCGGCGCGAGCAACTGGTCGCCGCACGGGCCGTGCAAAAGACCCAACTGCACCAGCTCAGTCATGCCCAGTTGTGTAAGCAAGCCATGTCGCTCATCAAAACAATGACCCAGCAGATACGCGATCTCGAAAAGCTCATCGTGACACTGCTCAAGAGTCCGGAGGCCCAGGCCAAGGCGCAACGCCTGCAACAGATGCAGGGTATTGCAGCAGTGTCTGCGGCCACGCTGTTGGCGGAGCTTCCCGAACTCGGCTCCCTTAGTGACGCGCAGGTGAGCTCACTCGCCGGACTAGCTCCACACCCCTATGACAGCGGCCCAATGCGTGGGCAGCGACACATCCAAGGCGGCCGGCGCAAGGTGCGCCGGGTGCTCTACATGGCCTCATTGCGCGGTGTTCGGCTCAACCCAATCCTCAAAACTTTTTTTCAACGCCTCGTGCAACGGGGAAAACCGTTCAAAGTCGCCATCACTGCCGTTATGCGGAAACTGCTCTGCGTCCTCAACAAATTGATCGCCGATCCGAACTTCAAACTTGCCAACTGACACAGTTGCTGTGGGAGATAAGTCTGGCCAGTTGGGTTTTGTATTGGGTGACGACTCGCCACTCATCGGTCGCGGATTGCATGGCTCGACCATCGGGCCGTTTGTGCGGCTCAGTCGCACGCGACCGCTGCCGATCAGCCAAGTCGCGGTGCATGATGTGACCCCGACGACCGCCACGCTGGAGTGGAGCACGCCCACGCAGGCCGCGGAGACGACGCTCGAATGGGGCGACAGCAAAATCGAAACACCACGCGGCAGCCAGCACAGCGTGAGTCTGAGCGGATTGCAGCCGGGGAAGGCCTACGAGTTCCGCGTCACCTCGCGGCGCAAGGACGAGCAGCGCCTCTTTGCCACGCATCAACCGCCTGCGGACACGACGCAGGCCGTTTTCGAAACGCAAACCGTCACCACTGCCACCGCCGCACCGCCGGCACGCACGCTGCATGTGCCCGGCGATTTCCCCACGATCTCCGCCGCCGCCGATGCCGCGCGTGCGGGCGACACGGTGCTCATTCACGGCGGTGTGTATGAGGAAACCGTGCGCATCCGCAGCAGCGGCGATGCCGGTGCGCCGATCACCTTCGCCGCCGTGCCCGGCGAGATCGTGTGGATGGACGGCAGCGCCCGCTTCCGCGCGACCGCCTTCATCCTCCCGCACAAGCATCACATCATCCTCGACGGCCTGCGCTTCCGGCATTTCCGCTTCGCGCCGGAGCTGGGATCGATCATCCGCATCACTGGCGGCTCGCATCATGTCATTCGCCGCTGCTTTCACGATGGTCGCGAGCTCGAGGGCTACGTCGGCACGCTCATCGCGGCGGATAAAGTCACCAACCTGCTCATCGAAAACAGCGTCTTCATCGGCGGCATGAACGAAGCCATCAGCCTCAATGCCTGCCCGGAGGCCACCGTGCGGCACTGCGTCTTCTACAACAACTTCCTCCGCGCCCTCACCGCTCACATGGACACGCCCGACGTGCTGCTGCACTTCCATCACAACCTCGTCTGCGACAGCATCCCTAGCAAAGTGAAGAACGCCCTGCTCCGCGTGTGGCATGCCGACGCATTGCGCTCCGACCACAACGTCTTCTACATCCGCATCCCCGGCGCGGAGCGTCACCTCGTCGAGACCGCCTTCATCCACGGCCAGCAGGTCGGCCACGCCGATCCCGCCATGTATCGCGGCGAAAACCTGCGGCTCACCGACCTGCAAACGAAGTTCCGCCAGGACCAAAACACCCGCACCGGCAATCCCGCGATCCCCGCCGCCCCGCAACTCGTCCCCCGCAACGACGGCGAAAACCCCGAGTGGCGCAAAATCGAAACCGCCTGGCGCGAAACCGAACTCCACCAAACCGGCAGCACCCTCACCCCGCTCGATTTTGAAGACTTCATCCCCGCTGCGGAGAATCCGCTGAGCAAGGCGAGTGATGGGAAGGCGATGGGATTGGAGCCGGGGGCGCTGCCGAGGTGATTGTAGGCAGAAGATGACGCCGGACCGTTTCAAGGAGACGCAGAATGCCTTTTCTGAAGATATTTCGTTAAATCGGCAAGGTGTCGGCAGCGATGGGGTGACGACGTATTGCTTCACGCATGGACTCAGAAAACCACACCACCGCATCAGCCGACCCGAATGAGGGGTTTCTGCGGCTGTGGACGCATCATGAGCCGGAGTTGCGGGCGTTTGTGCATGCCTGCATGCCGCAGGCGGCGGAGGTAGATGAAGTGATGCAGGAGGTGAGTCTCGCGGCCTGGCGGAAGTTTCCGACGCTCACGGATCATACGCAGTTCCCGCGTTGGGCCTGCTTGATCGCACGGTATGAGATTCTGATGGCACGCCGTCGCCATGCGCGGGGACGGCTGGTGCTGGATGAGGACATCGTGGCAAAGCTGGCTGAAGAAGGCGCGGAGGAGATCTCAGTGCGCCACCGCCAGCTCGACGCTCTGGATGCCTGCATCACGAAACTGCCGCGTGAACGCCGTGAGCTGGCGCTGGCAGCTTATGCACCGGGGGCTTCGATCAAGGATCTCGCGGCTCAGTTGGGCCGCACGGAAGGCTCGCTCTATCAATTGCTCGCCCGCATCCGGCAGGAACTGCTGCGCTGCGTCGAGCACACTCTCGCGCAGGAGGCGCACGCACCATGACTCAGGACCAGCTCGATCTACTCCACGGCTATCTGAACAGCACTCTGGATGAGGCCGACTTTGCGCGATTCCAGTCGCTACTCCGAGACAGTGCCGAGGCGCGGCGCACGCTGCGCAGTCTTTCCACGGTGGAGGCCAAGCTAACTCAACTAGCTGCCATCCATCCCGAAACAGTGCGACTCCTGTCAGAGACTGCGAGGGAGAGCAGGCCATCCGCACGCTGGCTCTCCTGGCGTCCTCTCACAGCAGCGGCGGCGGGGATTGCTTTGGGGATGTTCTGCACGTCAGTGGTCTTTGGCTATGTGGGGCCGCGTGTGGCCGAGAAGGTGAAGGTGGTATTCGCTGAAGGTTTTGAATCGGGCGTGACGAAGACTGAGCCTGGTCTGTCGCGCGAGGTGGGACACTGGAGCGGCGATGAAGCGGAGGTGGTGAAAACTGCGTCGGAGATGAAGGCTCACGGTGGAGCGAAGATGCTACGCTTTCTCAGTGCGACCTATCCGGGTGAGAACTCACCGCGCAGCCAGTGGGGGGATGTGTATCGCATCGTGGATGTGCGCGGGCTGGCGGGTGCGGGACTCACGGCGACGCGGGTATCGGCGAGTTTTGCGAGGGGCACGGTGGATGCGGAAGCGCAGTTCTCTTGCAGCGTTGAGGCGATGGCGCTGGAGCAGGATTTGAGTGAACTGCCTTCACGTCTGGACTTGATGTGGCTGCGGCAGCACAGCAGCGCGGCGGGGTTACGGAAGGTGGCGCTGTCATCGGCACAAGAGTGGAAACAGGTGTCTGTCGAGGTGCCGATCACACCGGAGACGCGCTATGTGATTCTGCATCTGGCAATCGTGCAGGATCGGCCCGCGCTTGAATCAGGGGTCGTGCAGTTCCCCGGTCATTTCATGGACGATGTGAAGGTGGAGCTGATCACGCGGCCTTGAAGGGTCGCTACGCCCAACCCATCTCCCGAAAGCAACGACGCCTCATCAACGACTTACCACTGTCCCCATTATCCTATGCCACGCATTCAGCCATCCCACGACGCCTCCTCCTCGCAGCACACGCTGAATCGCCGCCAGTTTCTCCGCGCGGGCTCGGCGGTTTTAGCGCTGCCGTTTCTCGAAGCGCTCGCGCCGCGCCTAGCTCGCGGAGCATGCGCGCCACCGCCGAAGCGCATGGTGTGCATCATGACGAACACCGGTCTGCTGCCGGAGAACTTCTGGCCGAAGCAGACAGGCAAGGCGTTCGAGCCATCGCGTTACCTCGCGCATCTGGAGGCAGTGCGCGGGCGCTATTCGGTGATGAACGGCCTCTCGCACCCGGACAATTCCGGTGGGCATGTGGTGGAGAAGAGCTTCCTCACCGGCGCGCGGTTTCCGTCGTCCGCTGTTTTCAAAAACAGTATCTCCATCGATCAGCTCGCGGCGGAATCGCTTGGTCATCACACGCGCTTTCCCTTCCTCGCACTCGGGGTGAATGGCCAGCATGATGGGCTGCTCTCGGTCTCGCGCGATGGCGTTTTCATCCCGCCAGAGCTTAGCCCGGCGAAGGTCTACCAGCGGCTCTTCACGCCGGACACGGCAGCGGAGAGCGAGCAGCGGATGCGCGAGATCGGCCAGCGCGTGAGCACGCTCGACTTTGTGAATGAAAAGGCCAAGCGGCTCTCGCGCAGCCTCGGCGCGGAGGACCGTGCGCGGCTCGACCAGTATCTCACCTCGGTGCGCGAGTTGGAGCAGCGGCTGGAACAGGCTCGGGTATGGCAGCAGCGGGAAAAGCCACGCGTCACCGTGCCTCAGCCGCAGGACATCCTGGACAACACGCAGGACGTGGACCGCGCCCGGCTGATGTATGACATGACTTTGCTCGCCCTCCAGAGCGACAGCACGCGCATCGTCACACTGTATCTGAATCCGCTGGAGGTCCTCGTGAAGCTGCCCGGTGTGAGCGACCGCACGCACACGCTCACGCATCACGGCAATGAACCGGAGAAACTGGAACAACTCGCCAGAGTCGAGGAAGCGGGGCTGAAGAATCTCGGCCGCTTCCTCTCAGGGCTCGCTGCGGTGAATGAAGGCGGCAGCAGCCTGCTCGACGACACAGCGGTGCTGTTTGGCTCGAACATGTCAAATGGCAGCAATCACTCGAACGTGAACCTGCCGATCCTCCTCGCTGGAGGCCGCTTCAAGCACGGGCAGCACTTGCAGTTTGATCTGAAGAACAACACGCCGTTGTGCAATCTCTTCGTCTCCATGCTCCAGCACATGGGCGTAGAGCGCGATGCCTTCTCTACGAGCACGGGAACTCTCACGGGGCTGGAAAAGGCATGAGACGCGGTGTTGCTCCCGTTTTCCTTCACGCACTACTTCTCACGCTTCCGGCTCTGCTCATCGCAGCAGAACCCGATCTGCGTGGCTATCTGGAGACGCACTGTTTCGACTGCCACGACTCGAAGATGAAGAAGGGCGGGCTCGATCTCGAAGCGTTGCCGATGCAGTTCGACGCTCGCGAGCAGTTTGAGAAATGGGCGCTCGTCCATGATCGCATCGCCGCCGGTGAAATGCCGCCGAAGTCGCGCAAGGTGCGGCCTTCCGAAAAGGAAAACGCCGACGCGCTGAAGCTGCTCGATGACCGCCTGCACGAGGCCGATGCCGCTCGCATCGCGAAGTCGGGGCGCGCGCTGTTTCGTCGCCTCACCACACAGGAGTTTGAGAACACGCTGCGCGACCTCCTGCACCTGCCCGGCCTGCGCATCAAGGAACTGCTGCCCGAAGACGAGCGCCGCCACGGCTACAACAAGATCGGCCAGGCGCTCGATCTCTCGAACGTGCATCTCAGCCAGTTCATGGACGCGGCGGATCTAGCGCTCACGGCAGCCATCGCCACGCGCAGCACGCCGCCGCCTGTGCGCCGCGTGCGATTCGGCGGAGCCGCGATTCCGGATGCGATGACCTGGATGGCGCATGGCAGTGCCGTGCCGTTGAAGGATAAGCAATACGATCCCGTGGTGCAGCTGCCGTCTCCCGACGACGATCTCAATGCGAACCAGGAGTTGAAGAAATCGCGTTACGCCACGCTCGGCAGAGTGCTCCGCGATTACCCGCACGCTGGCGGATACTTCACCGGCGCGACGCATCGCCCGATGATTTTTTCACTGGAATATGCGCCCATCTACGCGGGCGAGTATCGCATCCGCACCTCCGCGTGGGGCTTCTGGTGGGATCGCGGCAAGGTGGAGCCGCCGCATCGCAATGAATCCTTCGCGCTCACCGCGTGGCTGCCCTCCGACGGGCCGCGCTTCGTGCATTCGCCGTCGCGCTGGCTCGGGCTCTTTGATGTGTCGTCACTCGAAAGCCGCGTGCATGAATTCACCGGCTGGTTCGATGTGAATGATGAACTGGTCTTCGACATCGGCACGCTGAACGGCCACGAGAAAACCACCGGTCGTTTCCCCGGCGACGCGAAGGGCGCATGCACCGTCTATTCTGGTCCGGGCATCGCGCTCGATTGGGTGGAAGCGGAAGGCCCCATCTTCGAGCAATGGCCGCCGCGCAGTCACACAGCCATCTTCGGCGATCTGCCGATTCGCCCGCTGGATAAGGATACCGACATCATCCCGCCGAAACGCACGCCCGTGCGGCAGCGCTCGCGTTCGAGCATGGCACGACCAACCAACGCTTCGATTCCCAAGGAAGAAAACGAACCGCCGCTGGAGAGCGTCTTCACCGCACATCCGCAGGAGGACGCCACGCGGCTGCTCGCGCAGTTTTTGCCGCGCGCGTTTCGTCGTGCCGTGCCTGCGGAGGAAGTGCAGGGTTATGTGCAGATCGTCGCGCGCGAATTGGAACGTCACGCGTGCTTCGAGGATGCGATAAAGGAGGCCTACAAGGCCGCGCTGTGCTCGCCGGACTTCCTTTTCATCGGCGACACCGACTTGGCAGAGAACAACGCGCCGCGCATCCGTCTCAGTGACCGCGCCCTCGCCGAAAGACTCGCGCTTTGGTTTTGGAACAGCGTGCCTGACGAGCAACTCCTTGTGCTCGCCAACGAAGGCCGCCTGCGCCTTCCCGAGAACCTCAAGAAGCAAACAGATCGCCTGCTCGCCGACGCACGCTCCGACCGCTTCATCGCCGACTTCACGGACCAATGGCTCGACCTGCGGAAAATCGACGCCTCCCAGCCGGACCTGCGAATGTATCCCGAAGCGCGCGAGCACTTGAAGCACAGCATGATCGATGAGACGCGCGCTTATCTCCGCGAGTTGATCACGCACGACCTCAGCGTCACGCATCTCGTGAAGTCCGACTTCGCGATGCTCAATCAAAGCCTTGCCCATCACTACGGCATCCCTGGCGTGACCGGCTGCGCCATCCGAAAAGTCGCTTTGCCTCACGACAGTCCGCGCGGTGCCTTCCTCACGCAGGCCGCTGTTTTGAAAGTCACTGCGAACGGCACCACCACGTCTCCCGTCACTCGCGGTGCGTGGATCAACGAGCGCATCCTCGGCAACATCATCCCGCCACCTCCCGCCGGAGTGCCCGCGCTCGATCCCGATACGCGCGGTGCCACCACCATTCGCGAAAAACTGGAGAAGCATCGCGCCGACACGCGCTGCGCTGGTTGCCACGCGAAGATCGATCCGCCCGGCTTCGCGCTGGAGAGCTTCGATGTCATCGGCGGCTTTCGCGATCGCTACCGCTCGCTCTTTACCGGCTCCCCGCTGATGGAGTTCCACTTCCCCACCGGCTGGGACCCACGCGTGCGGCTCAATCAATCAGTGGACCCGTCAGGCCAGCTCCCGAGTGGCGAGCCCTTCCAAACCCTCACCGACTTCCAAGCACTCGTGCTGCGCCACCCCGACGATCTCGCCGCGAACGTGGTCCGCCAGCTCCTCATGTATGCCACCGGCTCCGAGCCCCACTACTCCGACCGCCGCGAAATCACGCGCATCCTTGAACAAACCAAAGCAAGCAACTACGCCCTCCACTCGCTCATCGACGCCATCGTGCAGAGCGAGCTGTTCCTCACGAAGTAAGACCATCATCATGAAACGCACAGCAGTTTTAGCGCGATAGTCACATAGAGAGGTAATCTAAATCCGCCGCAGCTTGCATTTTGTTATTCACTCGTTGCCGTGTGGCGACATTACCCATCAATGCCAGCGTCCAGCGACCCACATGAATCACGAGGAGAGACCTTCAGCCGACTGCTGATGGCGGAGCGTCGGCGCATTCTGGGGTTCATCCAGGTGCTGGTGCAGGATCGGGCGGCGGCGGAGGATGTGTTGCAAGATGTCTCGGCGGTGCTGTGGACGAAGTTTGACCAGTTTGAGATCGGCACTGACTTCGCAGCCTGGGCGATGTGTGTGGCACGCCTCACCGTGCTCAACTGGCGGCGCAAGCAGGCAAGGTTGCCGTTGGCTCTGGGCGACGAAACGCTGCTGCTGCTCGCCGATGAGGCGGTGGCGGCGCTCTCCGTGCCCGACGATGAGCGGCGAGAGGCCTTGCAGGAGTGCCTAAGCCGCCTGCCGGAGACTCAACGCCAGCTCCTGAGGGCGCATTACGAGCGCGGCGAAGACGTAGCAGACATCGCACAGGAGGCACAGCGCACCGCGAGGTCGATCTACCTGCGCCTGGAAAAGATCCACGCCGCCCTGCTCGACTGCATGACTCACAAGCGCTGGCTGAACGCGGGAGCAAATCTATGAGCACCGAAACTCAACGCCTTGATGAACTCGCCGCACGCCTGCGGGAGACACCGCTGTCTGCGGATGAACAAGCTGAGCTGGATGCGCTGCTGTTGCGCTGCCCTGAGGCGCGGCGGCGCTTTGTGGATCACATGCTTTTGCAAAACGATCTGAACGAGGATGCTGCTGCACTGCTCAGCGGGCCTGTGACTGTCTCAGTCCGCCCGCGGTCGGCAAGTTGGCTCTCCTGGCGTCCGCTCACCGCAGCGGCGGCAGGGATCGTGTTTGGCATCCTTTGCACGTCAGTGGTGTGGGCGTATGCAGCTCATGAGGCGAGGTTGTCGCTGTTGCACGAGAGCTTTGAAGGCGTGCGATTCGGCTGGCAGAGCGGATTTCCGAAAGAGATGGGGCAATGGGGCGGTGATGAGGCGAAGATCGTTTCGAGCGAGGCCGGGGTGAACCCGAAGGATGGCGTGCGCATGTTGAAACTGGAGCCGGTGAAGACCGATCTTTTCAGTCGGACGCATTGCATTGTGGATCTACAGAAGCAGTCCCTGGCGCTTGGAGCGACGACACGACAAATCGAGCTTCGGGCCTCCTTCCATCCGTCGGTGCTCGGGAAAAAAGATCGCTACATTTTAAGGGCGGCTGCTTTTGCCGACGGGCCGGAGAAGCTTGATGAACGATGGATGAAGGAAGCGTGGGCGCAGATTGACGAGCATTCGCTCGCGTATGCGGCACGTGGGGTTTCGGTGCCGGCGGGAATCGATGCCTGGCAGACGATCACGCTCATGATCGATGTGCCGCCAGGCAGTCGCATTCTGGTGATCTCGATGTGGGCGGCGACGATGGATGGAAAGCCAGCCAATCGCGCGGCTCATTACCTTGATGATGTCCGTCTGTCCGGTGTGATCAACGAACCCCTGCCATGAAGCTCATTATCGGCATCTTACTTTGTGTTCTTGCACGGCTCTCCTTCGCCGCACCCGTGAGCTTCGAACGAGAGGTGATGCCGCTTTTGGAAAAGCGCTGCAACAAGTGCCATTATCCAGAGGAGCAACGCGGCGGGCTCGATCTCACGCGCATCGCGACGATGCTGCGCGGCGGGGATGACCTTGGACCTGCGATCGTGTCGTCGAAGCCCGACGACAGTCCGCTGATTCAGGTGCTCACGGGGGCGAAGAAACCGGAGATGCCGAAGAAGGGCGAGAAGTTGCCAGCGGTGGAAATCGAACTGCTGCGGCGCTGGATCGCGGAGGGCGCGCGCGATGACTCGCCGACCTTCCCGAATGAAGATGTGGCGTTCTTCGAGCACGAGATCCGTCCTGTGCTGGCGGGACGTTGTTTCAAATGCCACGCGGGCGACGAGCCGGAGCACGGGCTGCGTCTCACGTCGCGGCAGAGCATTCTCACCGGAGGTCAGCGCGGGCCTGCGGCCGTGGCGGGCAAACCGGAAGAGAGTTTGCTGATCAAAGCCATCCGTCACGAAGGCGAACTGAAGATGCCACGACGTGGGGACAAACTCAGCGACGTGCAGATTGCAGCCTTTGAGCAATGGATCGCCAAAGGCTTGCCCTGGCCCGCGCAGGAGAAGGTGCTGGCGCGAGCGAAGCAATTCACCATCAGCGATGCGGATCGGAATCACTGGGCGTTTCGTTCGTTGCCTAAAGCTGTGCCTGCGGACTGGAGCATCGACGCGACGCTGAAGCCGCATCACGAGAAGCTCGGTCTCACACCTGCGCCAGAGGCAGACCGCCATCGGCTGCTGCGTCGCATCACATATGATTTGATCGGTTATCCGCCCACGTTGGATGAGATCGCGGACTTTGTGAAAGACACTTCGCCCGATGCCTTCGAGAAAGTCGTGGTGCGATTGCTCGACTCATCGCAGTTCGGCTGGCGCTGGGGACGGCACTGGCTGGACTACACGCGCAACGGAGCGAACGCGCAAAGCAACCGCGGTCCTGGGCTCGACACTGAGCGCTATGCGGCGTGGGTGGCGCAGTGTTTTAACGAGGATCGGCCTTGGGACTGGTTCGCGCGGGTGCATCTCGCGGGCGACAAGATGAAGGCCTTCGACGGCGCGGATTACTCGGTGGATCAGGCGCTTGCTGCGGCGGTGCCGTTGAACGGGCAGCGCACCTTTGAAGACATTGCCACCCAGACCTTCGTGCTGATGGACAAGCTCGATGAGGGCGTGGAGTTCATGGGCCGCTCGCTCATGGGCATCAGCTTGGAGTGCGCGCGCTGTCACGATCACAAGTTCGATCCCATCTCGCAGCGCGACTACTACGCGCTGCTCGGCTACTTCCAGAGCAGTTGGTATGCGCCAGTGCCGATCAATGCGAAATCACGCGCCGAAGCCGAAGCAGCAGCAGCGAAGCAGCGCGCGCTCATCGCCGAGCAAGCGCGTCTCAACGGCTTCATCCGCAAGTCGAGCATCAAGCTCAACGTCGGTGGTGGAGGTCGCGTGAAGCAGTGGCAGGAGTCGCGCATTCCCATCCTCAAGCCGAAAGACAAGCGCTTGCGCGAACTCGAGATCTCGGTGGTGCGCGCGGAACTCGCCGACGCGGAGAAAAACAAGACCGCCTCACTCGCGGCGGATCTTCGGACGACGCTCACGGAGCTTGAGGCAAAGCTGAAGCATCATCAGCCGCCGCAATACGACCTCAGGCGCTTCCAGGAGGTGAACTACTTCATCGGTGGACACAAGACGCAGTTCGGACTGATCAAACGCGCCAGCGCACTGCATCAAACCGAACTCGTCCGCGAGTTGGAGGAGCATCTGGCTTACTGGGAGGAAGAACGCCAGCGCTGGCTCGAGCGCTCGCGTTTCGGAGGCTTTGCGAAGACCGATCCCGAGGTCGCAGAACTGGCGAAGGCCGATACCCGAATCAACGAGATCACCGCCGAACTTGTCTCGAATCCCGTGCAACCCTGGGCCGCGCCAAAGGACACGCATCTCTATGTCCGCGTCGATGGCGGATTGCGGCGTGCCGAGGATTTGCAGCCGCTGGATGACAAGGCCAAAGCCGCTGGTCTTGAGTTCAATTCCAACGATCACAACCGCGTCTGGATGCATCCCTACTTCGTCGGTGATGCGCGGCTACTCTTGCGCGGAGACGTGCTGTATCCCGACCAACTCGTGCCACGCGCCACACCGCAGTTTTTTGGTGAATCGAAGCGCGAACTCGAAGGCAGCGGTCGCCTGCAACTCGCCGAGTGGCTCACCACGCCCGATTCCACACAGGCGGCGCTCGTCGCACGCGCGGCGGTGAATCGCGCCTGGCAGCATCTCTTTGGCGAAGCCCTCTGCCGCACGCCGAAGGAACTCGGCCGACTCGGCGAGCAGCCCGAGTTGCCGGAACTTATCGACGGCCTCGCCGCACACTTCGTGAGCAACGGTTGGTCGTTCAAGAAAATCATCCGCGAGATTGTGCTCAGCCGCGCCTACCGCCGGTCCGCCGTCGCTCCGGAGCAGGACGTCGCCAAAGATCCCGACAATCGTTTCTTCGCCCGCCAGTCGGTGCGCCGTCTCGAATACGAACCCATCCTCAACACGATGGCGAGGCTGCGCACCGGGCAACCCTTCGCCTCCACCGGCAAGCTGGATGCCGCCGACTACTCGCCATATTTCGATCGCCCGACCGTTTACGACGTGATCGACCGCCGCGTGGCCTCCATCTCTGCCACGCAGGCGCTCTTCCTGATGAACCATCCCCAAGCCGCGCGAGACCTGGCCGGGAAGGTGGTCAACCGCCTGAAGATCGACGCGAAGACTGCGCTGCCCGACGTCCTGACGCGCCTCTACGAGACCCTGCTACAGCGCTCGCCCACAGACGACGATCGCGCCTTCGCGCGAGGTTTCCTCGAACGCCGCCATGCACAGACCGGCGCCTCGCAACCGCACGATGAGATCAGCGAGTTCGTCACGCTGATCCTCTGTGGCAATGAAATCCTCTACATCGAATGACACCCATGCTCACCCGCCGCCAATTCCTGATCACCGCCTCCGGCATCTGTGCCACCGCGCGCGCCTGGGGCGAAAGCGAACGCCCCGCTCTGCATCATCCCGGCAAGGTGAAGAGCATCATCTTCTACTACTGCAAAGGTGGCCCCGCGCAGGCGCACACCTTTGACAGGCCGCGTCAAGTCGTTGATCCCGCGCTGTATCCGTTTGGCTTCAAAAAGTGCGGACAGTCCGGTCTCGAGATCGGCGATGTCTTTCCGCATCTGCAAAAAGTCGCCGATGATCTCTGCCTCATCCGCAGCGGCTACGGCGCCCTCGCCACGCACAATGAAGGCGGCATCCACATCTTCACCGCAGCGAGCAAGCTGGGTGCGAGCCTCGGCGCATGGATGCTGCACGGGCTCGGCAGCGGCAATCCCAGCCTGCCCGGCTACGTCCTTCTCTCTGGTCGTGCGGATGGCGACAAGTGGGCCACATCCGATGGCGAGGTGCATGGCGGCGCGCGCTCCGTCGGTGCAGGAGGATTACCGCCATCGTTGCAAGCGCAGATCGTCAGCGATCTCCAGCGGCCCGTCGCCAATCTCGAAAGCCACATGCCCGCCGCCGTGCAGGAGCGCTGGCTCGCGGAACTCAGCGCGATGAACGCGGGCTTCAGCGCACGTCATCCGCGAGTGGCGGAACTCGATTCACGCACCGCCTCCTTCCTCGCCGCCCATCGCATGCAAACCGCCGCGCCGGAGGCCTTCAATGTCAGCAAGGAGCTGACTGATCCCGCGATGCGCAAACTTTACGGCCTCGAACCGCAGCCCACACGAAGCACCGGCACGAAGCTCCTGCTCGCGCGTCGCCTCGTCGAGCGTGGCGTGCGCTTCGTCATGGTGCCCAGCATGAACGTGCCGAATCTCGAAGGCGGCAGCGGCGACTGGGACACGCACACGCCGACTCAAGTGCGCGGCATGATCCCGAACCTCGCGCTCGCCTGCGATCAACCGCTCGCCGGACTCATCACCGACTTGAAGCAGCGCGGACTCCTCGACAGCACACTCGTCATCTGGGGTGGCGAGATGGGTCGCGGCGGCCCCGGTCACATGAACCACAACGGCAGCGCTTTCACCTGGTGGATGGCCGGCGGCGGCGTGAAGCCCGGCTTCGCCTACGGTGCCACCGACGACCAAGGCTTCACCGCCGTCGAAAACCCCGTCCACGTCCGCGACCTCCACGCCACGATCCTCTGGATGTGCGGCCTTGATTTCACGAAGCTCAAACACAACGGCATCGGCTTTGACGCAACGTGCAAGGTGGCTAAGGAGATCATCGCGTGATTTTCCATGCCCACCGCGCCGGACAACCACGACGCCCACAACTACGCCGAGCGCATCCGCGAGCGGCTGCCGCGTCGGCATCAGGAACTCCGGGAGCGCAGCGGTCTGAGCATGTATGCGCTGTGGCTGAAGTGCGGCGTCTCGCGTGATACGATCAGCCGAGTGGAAGGCGGTGAAACCATACCCGGTGTGCATGTGCTAGCGCGGCTGGCCTGGGGCTTGGGAGTAACGCTGGAGAAGTTCTTCGGTGGGATTGAGGACGGCGGCGGAAGACAGGGAGACTAGGAGATGGGGAGAAGAGGAGAAGGGCTTCGCCGGAGACGAAGAGGCAATGCCTCTCTCACAGTCTCCCGGTCTCGCAGTCTGGAATGGCCGTCCTGAATATCGGACTAACGCCCCTCGCGAGGGCTGTGCTCCAATCTCGGGCATCACACCCGATACCCGCGATGAACTGGTTCTCACGCCCAATTCGACTCATTTTGCCTCCAGGGACCGCTTTTTGGCCCGAAACCGGGCCTTTCCCCCGGCAGACGCCGCCCCCATTTTGCGCGGGGGCCGCTCTGGACGCTGCGGGGGCGGAGTTCCCGCTGCCGGGGGCGTCGCTGGCCGTCGCGGGGGCATCGCTCCGCCGAATGGTAGCGCCCCCATTCGTCGCGGGGGCAGAGTTCCAACGCCCGGGGGCACCGATGCCCGGCACGGGGGCATCGCTCCGGCGTTCGGGGGCAGCCCCCATTTCCTGCGCCGGAGCCCCCGCCGCTCGCCGCGACGCCACCATTTCACGGAACGGACACCCCGCGCCTCGCGGGGTAGGCCCTCAACCAAGCACCAAGAACAAGGAACCAAGAACCTCACCCGCATGAACTGGGACCAATCCAACTGGGACAGCTCCTTCTGGGACCAGCCGTCCGACTATTTTTCTCCTCAACCCAAATCGAAAACTAAAATGAAACGACAAGACTACTACCCCAGCCGCATCGGCGACCAAGTGAACTGGCTCGCCAACTACGCCGCCAAACTGCCCATCTACGGCCCCACGCTCGGCGTGGTGGCGGGCGATGTGACCGCCAGCGTGAACGACGCGAAATACGCCAACTACGTCCTCGGCCTGCAGGTTCATTTTGCGCAGTTTGGCCTGCACATGCTCATCCAGCTCATTGAAGGTCTCCACATGGGCCACCACCGCTTCACCTGGACGCGGCACGATGGCATGAAAAATAGCGATGCGGCCAAGGTAGCGTGCCATGACGGCCGCCTGACCCACGGCGCTGCCGGTGGTGACCTCACCACGCTCGCTGACCTCGGCGA
>CANJVS010000025.1 GCA_947477755.1 Verrucomicrobiaceae bacterium
CAAGGTTACGGCTACGGCACGGTCAACGTGACAAACACCGGCGGCACCACCGTGGGTGGCCGCACTGCCGACGGTGAGGTGATCGCAACCACCGGCGTGCTGGGGCCGGATGGCGAGGTGCTGGTGTATTCAATGCTCTACATCAGCAAGGGATCGATCCTCGGAACCATGGGCATCGACAGCGATGCGAATCACAGCATCAACAGCACGCTCGACTGGCAGAAGACGCAAGCGACCACCGCACGTGACTACGCACCCTTTGGCCCGCTGAACATGGCGGTGCTGGGTGGCAAGTACAGCGTGACAGCTCCCCTGCTTAACCTGCCATCACTCTCTGTCATCGTCACCGACAACGCGCAGTTCACATTCAGCGATGCAGGCCTGCCATCAGCGACCAACCCGAACATGAAGCTGCGCATCAGCAATACCAACTTGCTGACACTGAACCCGACCAATCCCGGCAAGATCAACAGTCTGGTGCTCACCCCGTCGACCGGCGCATTCAGCGGCAAGATGACCCTCACTGATCCGCCGGCGCTCCCGCGAACAGTGGCGTTTCAAGGATGGCTGGTGCCTACACTGGGCAAAGGCTACGGCTACTTCCTGCTACCACAACTCGCCAATCCTCTAGCCACCCCACCGACCACGGCAACCACCTCACTGATCCTTTCCGGCAAAGTGCTGCTGGAAGCCGTGACCCGATGAAGTGCAGATCAAATAGCTGCACGCCGTCAGGAGCAGGCCAATCATGAAAGCGAACACTGATAGCGACTTGTTAACCGCGGCAATCGGGCTTGCCGGGCAGCACATGGAGGCGGGGGGATGGCGGGCTGCTTGGAGGGCTTAGTGCTTCGATTGAGGTCATCTTGATTTGAACTCCTTGGTTCATACTTTGCGCGCCACCCGTTTCGGTTTGCTGGCAGTCTGCGCGGGTTTGAAGTCGGCTTCGACGACGTTGGCCGGGTTGGCGGTGAGAAAGGCACCAAGGCCGGCGGCAATGTGATGTTTAGAATCGGCATACAGCTTGGATGTGATGTCTATATTCGAGTGCCTGAGATAACGACTCGCGGCAAAGATGCCATCGCGCGAAGCTATCACGCTGCCAATTTCCTTGCGCAGGGTATGAATTGGCCGGATGCCTGGCACCTTATGTGCCTTTAGCCACTGAATCAGCGCCTTAAAATGGACATTGCAGCGATAGCGCGCGTTCGGCTCATTGCCTCGGCGCTCCGGCTCCTCGAGGACAAAATCGCCGGTTGCGCGCGCATGAAACCCCCGAAGCAGCGTTACAAGCTCGGTATCCAGACCGATCACGCCTGCGCTGTCAGCCGATTTTAGCGCCATGTGCTCTGTGTTTGCTATCGAAAGCGTGCCAGCATTGAAATTGAATTGCCT
The DNA here is from genome assembly GCA_947477755.1 of Verrucomicrobiaceae bacterium. GTDB lineage: Bacteria > Verrucomicrobiota > Verrucomicrobiia > Verrucomicrobiales > Verrucomicrobiaceae > Prosthecobacter. The sequence continues at coordinate 1,396 of CANJVS010000025.1, forward strand.
CCACAGTAGCGAATCAGCTTCGCTTCTACGAAGACCACAAATCAAAGTCAGCAGCAACGCTTTGAAAACTTCCGGCTGACTTGCGGCAAGCTCGGTTTGAGCGGCTTTCAAAATCTGCTCAGAATCTATCTGCGAGTGGTAGCGTAGCGATGGCTCCTTCTCGCTCGATACACCCTCAAACCAAAGTGGCGAGGGAAGAATCAATTCCCTTTCTATGCTTGGACGAACCTTCTTCGATAGGAGCGCTTTCGAGTTGCGCAGCAGTGCGTTAAAGGACACTAGGGCAGAGTTGCGCAAAACTGGGTTCTTTGAAGCGTCTAAAAAGGTTTTCTTCCATGCCAAGACGGCGGTGGGCGTGAGCTTGTCGAGTGGAGTGGCATCAACCAACGCGCGCCATTCGAGATTCGTCCGCTTAGTCTCCTTTGATTTCTTGCGCGTCTTAGATTTGGAGCGCTCCTTCATGTCAAGCGTGCCAATCGTGATGCGGCGCAAGGCTTGAGCATAGGCTTCAAGGCTGACATCTCGGGCGGGCGAATGGCGTTTGGCGGCTTCGATCAATGCGCCCACGGTGGCAGCTTTGGCCACCTTAACCGACTCAGGCTTGTGCTTGAGTATGGCGGCATCCCATCCCAGCGCGCAAACATCGCCGTAAATGCGCGCGGCCTTGCTTGCGGCGGCGTTCTTGTTCGTCGTGCGCAGTGGGAACGATTCACGTCTCGCGTTCACTTGCACCTTGCAGGAATAGGCACCGCTCCAGCGCGGGTCGGAAATGAGCTTTCCAGCTTGCAGCCAATACCGAGCGTCCGCTTTGCCAATGGCCTTCTTTGCTCCTTTGGTAAAAGTGTCCGAGGCTGACTCCTCGGACATTTCTCGGACACTTTTCGCGTTCATCCCTGCTCCTTGATGTTCGCTCTTGGCTGCACCTAAAGCGCTTGGAAGCCTTATATTACTTGGGCTTATCGTGCTCATGAGCGAAAAGTAGCGAACACCGACAAACACGCAACTATAAGACTCAAAATCTTGTATCCGTGAGGATGTGTCGGTTCGAGTCCGACCACCGGCACTCGTTGAACACCAACGAGTTATCTAACAGGGGCCACCCCTCGGTTGACACCCCTCCTGGTGTCATGCATGACAAAATTATGACAAAATCGGGGGTCACCCCCCGGAAAAAGGGCAAACCTTTCATGCGGATCAAGTATGGCAGCGCCGTTGTGCCCATCTACAAGGCGCGCACCCGCAAGCATGATTACTACACCGTGGCTTTTCACATGAATGGCCGACGAGTCAGGCGAAATTTCGGCACCCTGGAAAAAGCCAAGATCGAGGCGCAAATGGTCGCCAAACGAATTCAAGAGGGGTTGTCAGCTACCAACGATCTGACTGCGGTTCAACGGGAGTGCTACTTGGCGGCGGAGAAAATGGTCGCGCCTTTCAACATGCCACCAGTTTCGGCCTTGGACGAATATGCACGGTGTCGGCAGATGCTCGGTGAAGTGCCTCTCATGGCTGCCGTGCAGGAGTTCCTGCGGCGGACCAAGGGAGTAACTCTCGGTGCCAAAGTTCCGGACCTGATCGGGGAGTTCCTCGCTTCAAAAGCCCAGGACAATCTGAGCAAGAGCTATCTTGACCAGCTTGCGATAACCGTGCGGCGCTTTGCCAAAGCCTTCCCAGGTGAGATCATGGCCATCAAGTCTGGTGAGGTTGATCGATGGCTGCGCAGCCTTGCTGGCTCGCCTGGAGGCTGATTACGCGGTTCTCGCGGCCCTCTCACGCGGACTCAGCGGCGGGGACATCCTGAATGTGTGTGTAAATGCGATTCATGCCGGCAGCACGGATGATGATCCGGCGAAGTGGTTGGTGACGCAGGAGATGCTGGAGCGAGAGATTGCGAAGACGAAGAAGGCCAAGGCAGAGCACGCGGGGGAGAAGGGGAAGAACCGGAGGAGGATTGGGTTTTGGGTGGTCTGAGTCTATGCTCCCTCAATCTACCGCTCGGCAAGCCAAGCTACGTTGCTCAACAATCAGCTGCTTGAGGTGAGGTGTGGAGGCACCAGCTTTTGATCAGCGTTCGACGGCCCCCCTCAAGAACAGGTTCGCTCTCAGGCGCGCAATGACAGCATCCACGGTGTCAGCAGCAGCCCTTGCCTCAATGGTTTCCTCCTCATCAAGCACGGCGGCAATCTTGTAGTTGTCCAACCTCGTGTCATAGGTGGTTTGGTCCTGCCAGATGGCTCCCTGACTCCCGGATAGTGTCTTGGGAAGCAGCAACTTTTCACCCGATTGCAAGTTCACCAAACTACTACTGCCGGTGAGCCAGATGAAAGAGGATCCAGGCGAGCCGTCTCCATACAACTGATTAAGTAATGCCTGACCCAGAGTGATGGAACCATCGACATTCATTCTGATCGTGGGCCCCAATAGCACACCAAAGGTCTCGACCCCTCCACTTTTCCCAAGCCTGATCATCGCTCCGCCGCTCCCGGCCCGATCCACGACCAACCAGCCCTGCTGCGTGAGGCTAGAGATGGCTGCTCCGCGGCTGAGCTTGCCTGTGCTGTTGATCCTGTAAACCAAAACACCGCCCGCGTTGCAGACCAATCGCGCCGGACTGGATTTGATCTGTTGGCCTGCACTTGAGATAACCACATGATACCAACCGTTGTGTGACTCATTACTCAATTGCAACTCAAGGCGAGCGCTAGTTTCACCTTGAAGAACCTTGCCATCCTTAAACCACTGATAGACGGGGTTGTCAGCGCCCTCTACGCCGACTTCAAAAGCCGTCGCATCCCCAATCGCAGGGGCTACGCCTGAGGGCTGTGCGGTGATTCGGAAGGGTCTAGACAAGGTCAGGGATGCCGGGGATGAGATGACAGAGCCGAATGAATTACGCACAATCACATCGTAAACTCCCTCCTGAGCCTCGCTTGCGGCCCGGAGCAGAAGGGTCTTTCCGGCGGCGGTGAGGTTGACCCCGTTTCTGCGCCATTGATAGACAAGTCCAGTGCCATTGACTTGCACTGACAAGGAGACACTTTCCCCACGCGCGAACTCCATGCTCTCAGGTTGCACCACAATCTCCGGAGCACTGCCCTGAGGCACATCGAGATTTACTATCTGCAAGCGTATGGGAGCCGAGACCACACTGCCCTGCCCATTGCTGACCACCACATCGTAGACACCGGCGACATCAGGGGCCGCAGTTAGAGAAAGGTCCCTAGCGTATCCGTCGGATATCGGCACCCCGTTCTTGCGCCATTGGTATGCCAAATCTCTTCCGTCCGCCCAGACCCACAGATTCACCTCACGCCCGGTCATGACGATTGTGCTAGTGGATTGGTATAAGATTACCGGCGGAGTCTCCACCCACACGGTTATATCATCAGACTCTATTTGCTTGCCACCGGACCCAGGGCTGAAAAGCGTGAAGACACAAGTGAACCAACCCTCTTGTGCCCTGCTCACACGCGGATAGTTCAGACGACTGCTGGTAGCCCCTGGAATCGGGAGGCCCTTGAATTTCCATTGATAGCCAATCTGAGAATAACCCTCTGGTGCGAAGGCATAAAGCGTTCCGGGCTTCCCTGCCTCTATAGTCACCGAATCATAGTAATAGTAACTCTCCGACCTTGTTCCATCTGCGAACGGTGTCACGTACCCGTTGTCAGAATCCGATCCAAGGGGAAAGAAACTGAGTTTAACTTTGTGGGAGTGCTCGACACCGTGACTGTACAAAGCATAGGCACACCACCAATAATCTGCACCCACCTTCAAGCCGGGCATAACAGCCGTGAACTCTCCGGTTTTAGCCGCCACAACCTTGATGACACCAGCACCCCCGAAAACTGGCATCTTAGTAATGTCGCAATACAAGAACCCGCGCTCCTTGAGCGACATGCCAGCCCCGAACTCCTGCCCGGCAGTGACCTGAACACTCTTGTTCGAGATGACCTCTGCGGAACCGACAGCGAGAGTCGGAGGCGCATCGGCGCGGTAGATCTGCTGCGCCACATCATCACCCACAGCATAACCAAATAAGCGAAGTGCCGACATCTCGCCAACAAAAAAAGCGCTACCCCCGCTCTTGGCTCGGTAGCCAATGCTCACCAATTGCCTTGATCCAACGTTACCGCCAGGCCGTATCAGTGTCGAAATGAGGACTCCATCTAAAAAGACTTTAGACTGTGCTTTGCTCATTGACCAGAGCAAGTGATGCCATTTGCCCGGCTGCAGGATTTGCGGGCTAGTCCAACTCAGGCCGGCCTTGCTGCGCAGGTTCAGACGCCCATCGCCGAAGGAAAGCGAATACTCACTCGCACTGCTGTCGCTGCCGTCAAAAAAAAGGCAGGACTCCTGCTGGACATCATCGGGTTTAAAGAGCAAGGAAAGCGTTAGTTCCTCACGATCGGGCAGCGTCTGCTCCAGCCTGACGCGCGTAGATGTCTCGAAACGCGCGACACCCTTTGGCATGCCATCTGGCCCGCTGACCTGTGGGAGTCCCTGAATGGACATCAGCCGTGCACCAGGGCTAAGATCGCGGATGGTGCCGCTGAAGGGCAACCACAGAAGCAATTGCTCGGGCTTCCAAGCCGCCGGCCCACCGGCCGGCAAAAGCTCGGCCTTGAGGCTTGCCCTGCTGTAGGACGAGGGATTATCCGCACTTAGGCTTCCCCACTGATACACACCACCATGCCATGGCTTAAATCCCGAGAAGGCAATCTGGTCCATCAGAATTCCTACTCCTGCAGGATCGTTCTCCGGCAAGGCCAGCCCGTCCTTCCTCCAGGCATTGTCCATGGCTCCGGTGAGCTTCAAGCACATTTGCCCAAGATTAGGTGCTGAAAGGCTGATCACGTGGGCAGAGCCGGGTAGGATCACCGCCGAACTGGGCTGCGTGCTAAACTCATCATTCTGCTCTGCATATAAACTGACAACATCGCGATCACTTAGAACACGATTGAAAATGCAAAGCTCATCCAGACTGCCCTTAAATCCGGCCCAAATTCCCTGCTCGGGGGCTAGCGAGATGTCACCCGAGAGACTGTTGGCTCCAATGCAAAGTCTTGAGGCTAGCCCCAGCAGTGAGCCTGCCACCTCCTCACGCGAGATCGGCTGCGGTAATCCTTCGGAATCCTTGAAATAACTTTCTCCATTGATGTAAAATTTAGTGCTGCCGGTGGTGCCGCTGCTTGTTACAGCCAGATGAAACCAGCGATATATTGGCAGGCTATCGAGAGTCGTCGTCCCGGCGCTAGCCAGATCGTTTTGCAGGGCTACGGAACTCAGTCGTTCCTCGGGGCGCAACGCCAAGCGAAGCGCCCGATTGGCATCCTCCGGAGGAATCAGCGACAGCACCGCCGGCGTTCCTGGCAGGCCGTCCCTTGGCTCAATGCGCATCCACAATGCGATGCTTATTCCCGCCTGCCCCAAAGGGACATCCGCTGATGAGAACATGGAGGACCTCAGGCCATCAAATCGCCAAGCACGCCTTACACGTCCCTTGCGGTCCTCCACCAAGGTGGCGGAGCGTTGGGTCAAGTGGTTGGCCATCAGACTTTCATCCCGTGTGTTGCCATCAAGGGGATAGTAACCAACCAACCCCCTCCAGGCTCCGTAGGGGGAACCCGATACGCTTATGGCAGCGATCGGGGAAATATTCACCTTGCCCTCGATATCGGTGATCCGCACCGAATAATCGCCGGTGTGCCAGAACTGAACCGCGCCCAGAGAGATGCTTGAATTGGTCTGCCCTTGTAAATCCACACCATCCTTGACCCATTGATAATTCAGCGAACTCGAGCCCAAGGCCGGCGCGTTTAGGGTTGCCGCCTGCCCGGGCTTAACCTCAAGAACGGCAGCGATGGTCACGCTCACTGTGTAGGTCTTCTTGGTGATCTTATCCTGCGCGGTGACGCGCACGTCCACAGTGTTTACTCCTATGTTGAGAGTCAGCGCAGAACTCGGACTGCCGCCTGTAACTGCTGTGTAGGTGCCACCGTTGAACCGCGCTTCAATCGTGGCATTAGCCTGCGAGCACGTTGGTGTCACTGTGATCGAGGTGGTGGCGCTCGTGCTGTAGGCAAAAGTGGTGTAGGCAAAAGTGCTGCTGTCGAAAGCCGGGCTCAGTGTGCCGCTGCTTGCAGTCAGATTGCTTAGGTTCGCGTTGGTGCTGAGCGTCGCAAACATTGCGGCACTGGTGTAGCTCGTCCCCTGACTGTTGATCGCATAGGCCTTATAGCTGTAACTGATGCCCTCTGCAAGGCCTGTCACAGCTGTGGAAAAGACTCCCGTGGTGCCAGTGGTCGTTAGCTTTGTCACTCCGGCACCGTTGATCAGGGGATCGGCGTTGGTGGTTGTCACCGAGAAAACTACCCCGCGTTCAATAATCATGGCACCACCGTCATTGGTCACGTTCCCACCAAGGTTTGCGCTCGCAGCGGTGAGACTCGTTGCCGTTGGGCTGGTAACCGTCGGTGACAGTGAGGGGGCCGATGAGGCGATATTGGCTCCTGTAATGAGAGTAAGGATCGCTAGGATCGCGGTTTTGAATGGTGTCTTCATAAAAACGGGTAAGTCGGGACTACCTTATGTGAGCCCCCAGCACAGGCATGGTCCATTGATGCATCTCACTTTTTTTGACGGATCCCTACCCAAAGAAGAAGGCACCAGCATGGGGAAATCGAAGACTAAACACCGAAAAGATTCACAAATCAAATCAGTGATACATAGGCGACAAAACCCGACAGGCACAACACCCCAGTGATATATATCTACGGATAAAGCACCAGATTCCAGGCTAGTCATAGCACGATTCGCGAATCGGCAGGCACCACCGATCATAGGGCAAATAAATGTCCGTAGATTGAGCTGCTTCATTCGATCACGTACCCCTGTTTGAGAAGGATGGATACCTGTTCGTTGGTTGCCTCTTCCAACGATTGCGATAACAGTCTTGCGCGCGCAGAGGCCGCTCGGTCTAGCGTAGCGATCACCGAAAGCGTTTGGACATTCAGGCCAGGTGCTGAGAGAAGCCCAAGCTGATGACCATCCATCCGCAACGGGATCTGCCAGATGTCCCAGTCATTGAATGCAACCTCCGTGTTTTGTCCCCACAACCAAAGTGCCCATGATGTCACATATTCTCCGGGATTTCCATCGCCGCTCATGCCGCTACAAAGCGTGCTGCCCTGGGCGACCCGCGCGGTGCTATGCAGCCTTAGATTCAAATCGCTGCGAACCGACAGAAGCTTAGCCGACGCGGAGTTTGCCAGCCTTACCCAACTACTGCCGCTATTTTCGGGATCAAGAATGAGGATACCGCTATATGCAAGCGAGGATATCTTGGCATCCCTATTCTCACTGCCGGTGGCGGCAAGGCGATAAATCAGCACACCCCTTCGAATTGGTACATCAATCACCAAAGTGTTGGATTTCAGCTGCTCGCTGCCGCTTAAAACCACCACATGATACACTCCTCCAATATCATAACTGGACCAGATTTTCAGGATGCGCCCGCCTTCTGAATTCTCGTCGGCAGTTAATTCTGGCGAGAGCGCCTTGCCATTCTTGAACCACTTGTACTGCAAGACTCCTGGGGCCTCAGCACGCAAGGACAGTCGGGGCAAGTATCCATATTCCCAGGTCACCTGCAGCGGCTCGATGATTCTAAGTGGGCGGCGCACTGTGAGCGTGGCCTGCCGGGAAAGGACCGCGAGACTGCCTGATTTCACCACCACATCATAGCCCGCTGCATCCGTCGGTTTTACGGCAGCAAGTCGCAGAGTCGATTGCGTTTCCCCCTTCAGGTCCACCCCGTTGCGCCGCCACTGGTAGGCCAGTTTGGCGCCTTCAACCTGAACCGAAAAACTTGAGGGATAACCTTCGGCTGCAATTGCATCCGAAGGCTCCTGAGAGATCACCAGAGGTGTGAGCAATGTAAGTATGATCGGCGCAGTAGTAACCTTACCCGCTTCATTGCTTGCCTCAAGGGTGTAAACGCCGTTAGTGCCAGCCTCGGCAGTGAAAGCATGGGTAGCATTGGTTGCCCCATCAAGCATCACTCCATCCTTGTACCACTGCAGGGTCATGGACACTTCGCTCTTAACCACAACTGCCAGAGTAACATACTGACCAGCAAGAATGGCCCGGCTTCGGGGAACATGAGTAATCATAGGCGGCCGCAACACCCGTAGGTTTAGGGAAGGAGATAGTGTAGTGGCAACCGAATTGCTCACCAGGCAGTCGTAGACACCAGTGTCGGCGCTTAGTAGCGCTTTGAAATTAAGAGAAGCAGCCCGGGCGGCAGCAATGTTGACACCATTTTTGCGCCACTGGTAGGTCATTGGCATCGCGCCAGAAATCGCTGCAATGGAGAGCTTGAACGGCGTGCCCACAGCCATCACACTTGATCCTGATGGACTTAGCTCAACCACCGGTTCATTGACAAGACGCAAACCTACTTCAGTAGAGTCTGCTACGGTGACTCCATCGGACACCTGCACGCGGTACATACCTCGGTGCGCGTATCCGGCGGAAGCAATGCGTAGACTGCTTTCAATGGCGCCGGAGATGGCCACACTATCCTTAAACCACTGGTAGGTTAGGGGGCCCAAGCCCGTGGCAGTCACGCTGAAAATTGCCCCCTGCCCTAGGTTAACTGTCTGTGACTGTGGCTGAGCGGTGAACTGAACAGTGGCTTCACTGGCATACAGAGCTTGCACATCGGTGGCACTGAGGGCTCGATTGTAGACCCGAACATCATCAATATGACCGGCAAAGGCTCCGCTGTAGGCCCCGTCACGAATGTCACATCCCATGATGAAACTGGCATTTTGCTCCCCGAACTCTTGCCCTGAGGCACTGCCATCAAGGCTGCCGTTGATAAAGATCTTGCGTTGCCCGCTGGGATCCGAGGTCACCACCACATGCATCCATTGGCTTGTATCCCAGGAACTGCGCAGCTGGGAGTATGTGACAAAACCTTGGTAAGTGTAACTAAAAAAGTGAATTTTACCATTCGGATAATTAAACCCCAAATTCGGGCTAATTTGGGTAGAGGAATTCTGCTGGGACAAAATCGAACTACTCGTCTGGGTAATCGAGCTGTTGCTAGGTTTGATCCAGGCACACCAAGTAAACGGATTGCCGCTGGTGAGTCTGGAGCTGACAATGATGTGGTCATTCACGCCATCAAACAGATAAGCGTGCCCAGTCGCGCCGAAACGGTCCGCCGCCAGCATAGGCCCAACCACTGAGCCGTGGTGGTTGTTGCCGCTCTCGTCCTGGGCGTTGCCATTGAAAGGGTAATAGGCCACCAGCCCATTGGTCAGATCGAGGGATCCTGCGCCAAATAGACCCGTGGCGAGCAGCAACATACCAGCCGCCAAGATGTTGAGTAAAAATCGCGTTAAACGAGTTCTGAGAAGATTTAGGGTTACGGACATCGTTTGATTCACCGTCTGGCTGCCGGGTTGAGCCTGAATCACAGCTGCGGCGCTTATAAATGATTTGAGCAAAGCTGGCTTGAGATTCATTTTTATTATTTGTTAATGTGAGAGACGCTCAAAGGCATAAATAAGAAATTGGAGCTGGCAGAGACAACCTCGCTGATCTGTCATTGTCGATTAAACCTAGATGCAAGTGGCTGCTGATGTGGCCGCCTAGATTACGGACCAGCTTACAGTGAAATCGCAAATCCAGCACTGTTTTACCCAATTATTGAATCTTGATTGGCTTGCTCTGTGCTCAAATTATAAGGGCCATGCTTGATATCCAAATCATAAAATCTGAACTGCGCAGGCTTCTCATAAAGAGTGGCGCAAGCAGGGACGAAATTAAGGAACGTTTGGCCAGTGTGAGTGGTCAGCAGCCGTTCAGGCCTACGTTTGTGAATGGTGAGCGGGTGAAGAGACGCTCGGACACCGTGCGAATAAAGACAGATGGTAGCATTGATGCGCGGTAGTGCATTTTGCCAGAGATCATTCAAATAATCGACGAGGAGCTGTCTGCGATTATGTCGTGATGCTTTTGGTTCGTCGTTCACGCACGGGCTTAGGTCCAGAGAAGCAAATGTGCAGCGGGTGACGCAGGGGATGTTGGAGCGCGAGATTGCGAAGACGAAGAAGGCGAAGGCGGAGCACTCAAGACGTGATTTGAGAGACCGCATCATGGTTTCTTTTTCAAAGTGATCTCATCGAGTGAGAGCGTGCCAATGCCATCGAGACGGGCGTTGATGGCGAGGTAGGGCGAATCGTTTGGAATCGTAAGCGTAACTTCGCTCTTCTGCCAGGTCGCTGAGGCCGCGACGGACAGGGGCTGTGGCTTGGTCGCCTTGCGCGTCTCTTCAGAAGCCGATGTGAAGTGGGCGACCTCCCACTTCCACGCAGACGTTGCTTTGTGTCGGAAGGACAAGGTGAACTGGGCACCGCCTTCTGCCACGATGGGGCGATAGCTGCTCACGCTTGCACTGGAGTTGGCCTTGGTGCCTTCGAGCGTGAGATACACTTTACCTTCCGGTGCTTCACTGTGCTGCCATTGGCTCTTCGCGTTGTTGCGCAGCGTGATCTCCCAATGACTCTTATCGTCATTCGTGTCCGCGGCGTCTTCGAAGCCGGAGTTCGGGATCAAATTGCAGCCGGGATCGCGTAGCCATGCGATGGCGTTCACGAGTAAGAGGTCCGTTTTCAAGTCGCTGCCGAGGCTGACTGTCGGCTTATCGAGCGTGAGATATTCGTCGCCGCCTTGAGGGTCGGGACCAATGAGCAATGCGATACCTTTGCCGATGCGTTGATAGGCAGCGAGCGAGAATGGTCCGCCAGCGCTGAGGATGGACACAGCTCGCGGGCCGGAACGCATCAGCGGACCATCCGTGGCGCGCAGCAGCATCGGCACACCGACGACCCAGTTTTTATAGGGCTTCTGCATGGGATAGCCAAACGTTACGGGATGATACCCATCGAAGGTGGACTGATGAATCGTGGTGCCGGTCGGGTAGTAGCCGCTGGCATCGAAGAGCTTCGCGTTGAGCATCCACTTCGCGCCGCCGCCGATGGCGAGGACGCTGCCGCCACTTTGGAGATACGATTCGATGAGTTTGCCATCGCCGACATCTAACGATGGTTCCTTGCCGCTGAGGATGAGGATTCGATTCGGCTGCAAAGCTGAAGCGTCGAGCTTTACGATGCTCTTGAAAGGACAGTCGATACGCTTGAGAGCATCGCGCATGAAATTCGTCTCGGGGCCATCGAGCACGAGCACGTTGGTGTCAGCATAGGCTGCAATGCTGAAGAATAGAATTGCGAGCAATGATCTCATGGTGCGCCCTCCATGGTCCAAAAGGTCAGCGCGATGAAAACACGATCCACGTGCTCCAGCTCTCTGCCGCTCTCGGGATGCGGGCTCGATACGGCCACGCGACCAAATCCGTAGCGTGAAGTCGAGACGGCGGCGCAGATGTTTTGTTTATCATACCAGCCCAGCACATCGCAACCTGGACGCGGCAGCATGAAGTCTCCGTTCATTCGATTGATGATGACCACGGGCGGCAACCCAAGCCCGGCGGGATGCTGATGCGCCACCTGCACCTGATGCGCTCCTTGGCCGCGCATGTAGTAGAAGTCGCTCGGCATGTATTGATGCCCGGTTTGATGGCCAGTGGCAAGGAGTTGACCAGCGCAGATGCCGAACATGCCACCGCCCTCGCGCAAGTAGTCGCGCACATGTTCTTCGCCCGCTGCGGAAACTTGGTAGTGATGATCGCCCGCGCCCGGATAGCCGAGCATCGTGTAGCGCGCGGCGAGTCCATCAGCGCCTTCCAGATATGGCAGGCTGAATGGCATCACCTCCCACGCCACGCCCATGTGCTCCAGTTGGCCAACCCAGGAACTCCATCCGCCGTGCAATGAAAGGCCCACCACGCGCGTGCCACGCACGGCTGGCTTCGGCAGCTTCAACTGAGCGAGCGCGATGTCAGCCAGCGCTTCGGATTGAAAACGTGACGGTATCTTCTTCGCGAGGTCCACCGCGTCCGAGAGACGCCCTGCTTTTGCCAAACGATAAACCACAAAGCGGCGCCCGAAGTCATCCTTAAGCGGCGAGTTCGTTACTTCCGCCAGCGCCGCATCGGGCTGTCCGGCATCAATGAGCATCGGCACCAGAGTATCGCGCACCGCGGTCGAAGGATTCGAACGCAATGCCTCGGTCAAAGTGCGTGCTGCCAGCTCCTTCCGACCACACAAGAGCGCGGCCTCTACCGCTTGCGACAAAGCCGTGCGCCGATCTTCAACCCCGTCCAATCGCAAGGCCTCACTGCACGCTTCCTTCAACTGCTGTTCCTCCATTGCTTCATCACCAAGCTGATGCGCGGCGAGAGCAAGCTGAGTGCGCGCGTGACAATGCCATCCTGCGTCCGTGATCTGACTCAACTCAACATTCGCAGCGCCCAGCAACTTCACCGCATCATCACGCGACTTCGTTTTCATCAAGCGCCTCGCCGCATCGCACAGCGCGCGCACACGAGGCCAGCCTTGGTGAACTGTGGCCGCCGCACTCAGCGATTGCGCCATCAAACCTTTGGCTCCACACGCACTCGTCAGCACCTCGGCGAGCACTGGCTGATCCTCTGCCGGACACGCGATCAAAGCGCTCATCAATCCATCAAACGACAATGTCTCCACGATCGGACACAGCGCCAACAGACGCGTCACCGGATTCTGAATCTCCGCAGCGATCTGCACGGCCAATGCACTGCCACCTGCTGCAGCAAGTTTTCCTGTGGCCACTTGCAGCGCGAAATCGCGCGCCTCAGCACTCTTGATCTTCGCAGCCGTTTGCCGAAGCGCTGCGACCACCGCATCGGCTGACTCCTTGCGTTCGAGAATCGCCGCGGCGACACGCCCTTGAGCGAGCACGGCCATGTGTTGATCGTTGGCACGAGCCGCTACACGCATCGCCTCCTCGGCGTGCCCTTGCTCCGCCAATGCGACAGCCTGATCTCCCAGCATCACCGATTTCCAAATCTCATCCTTCACCACGCTCTCAGCTTGCCGCGCAAGCTCCGGCTTCTTTAACCCAAGCGCAAGCCGCCCCAGCGAACACAGCATCGCGTTTCCCGTTTTCGTCAGCTTTCTCCCAGATCGCTGCGCCAACTCCAATGCAGTGTGGATGGCACTCTCAGCCTCCGCTGCATCGCCCATCTCCAGCGCCGTACGGGCAAACACTTCCTGCCCGATGAGATCATAATCATAGTGGCCCTCCTTGGATTCCTTGAGGATCGACCGCGCCCGCTCCACCATGCCTAGCAGCAGAAACTCCCGCGCCAGCTCGATCCGCACCTCCTCGCGTTCATAGTCTGGGTCGCTGTCCTTCTCATTCAGAGCAATGCACTCCTCCAGTGCCTGCTTCGCCGCATCCTTCATCCCCGCCAAGCGCATTGTGGCACCAAGACGAAGAGCCGCCGTCGTGCGCACATCGCCGTGGTCTGTTCGCTTCTTTGCCAAAGACAGCGACTCGGTGAGGAGGGCAGAGGGTTGAGTGGAAAGAGGTGTGTCCGCCAGCGCACCAGTGGCTGCCAAAAATACAAGCCAGACAGAAGTCCGCATGAAGAGGCTGGGATGGTTGTTCATTAAATTGGGTTGGTTGATAGTGATGTACGTTGCGGTGGACAACTTACGACAGGGGCGATCACGATTTGTCGTTCGCCGTGGCTGGAGAAGATTGCATCATAGTGATGCCAGATGACGTGCATCCACGTTACGAATGGCTCATCGCATTTAAGAAGATGGGCGTGCGCGTGTTCTCGGAGTCGTCGTTCGTGCAGATGCTTTCCGGCTTCCTGCCGCTGGATGGTGTGATGCCCCGCGAGTTGACATTCCTGCGTTCGAAGAGGAGGTGAATAAAGAGAAGTCGA
>CANJVS010000026.1 GCA_947477755.1 Verrucomicrobiaceae bacterium
CTGGTGAATCAGGTGATCAACCCCAGTGGCAGCTTCAACTTTGCCGCTGAGTTCAAGCCGACCTCGTCTGGGCGAAAGACCGCCACGCTGCACATCAATAGCAATGATCCGCTGCACATCTCCTACGACATCATTCTGAGTGGCAACGGCCTGCCTGACATCGTGGTCGAACAGCCTGTTGGCGTGGCCCTCTCGGCGGGAGTCAGCAGTCTGAACTTTGGCGCGCTGACCACGGGCGGCACGACTACGCTGAGCCTCATTGTCAGAAATATCGGCTCTTCGCCACTCAGCGCGCTGGCGGCATCTGTGACCGGTGCTGCGGCCGGCGACTTCACTTTGAGTTCACTGGGAGCGACCACGCTGCTGCCTGCTGCGAGCACCACATTCAACGTGAACTTCAGCCCCGGAGCCCTCGGCGCCCGCGCAGCCACGCTGCACATCGCAAGCAACGAAGCGACAAAGAACCCCTTTGATGTCTCCCTCTCTGGCATAGGCAATGCCACCTCGGAATTTGCCAGCACCACCGTCGGCAGGCCTTCCTGGAATCGCCCGAGCGCCAATGGCAATGCCGTACCTGTTTCCATTTCTGGAGTCTTGGCGCCGTATGACACCATCGGCTTCACCGTGACCAACAGCGGCACATATACCCTGACCAGCACGGCCACCAATCCCACCGGTTGGGACACCTATCTGTTCCTCTATTCCACGGCATTCGATGCCACGGCCCCACTCAATCAGGTGCTCATTGGTGATGATGACGATGCAGGCAATTACAACTCGCAGTTCAGCTACACACTCCAGGCTGGGATAACCTATTACGCGGTGGTGACGGCCTATGGCACGAACCAAGCTGGTGATTACACCCTCAGGATCAGCGGGCCTGGAAACGTGAACGTGGTGCCAAACATGGCGGTGATAGATCAACTTGGGGTGGGCATCCCGGATGGTGGAAACAGCTACATGCCATCCGTGGCGGTGGGTGGAAGCACGAGCAGCACTTACACCATCCGCAACTATGGTTATACGGATCTCACCGGCCTCGGCATGACACTGGACGGTGCGGATGCTGGCGCGTTCAGCATCACCACCCAGCCCACGGCGCCTGTCACCGGACCGAATGGCAGCACCACCTTTGTCATCACCTTCAGCCCCACCAGCGCGGGCACGAAGCGCGCTGCGCTTCACATCACCAGCAATGATCCCAACAAGACTCCTTTCGACATCCTCCTCACCGGCAGCGGCACGCCCGCCATCGCCGTTGAGCAACCTGTGGGTGTCCGGCTCACAGACGCTGCAAGTACGGTGCCGTATGGTTCTGTTCTGCTGGGCAGCAACAAACTCCTGACCTTCACCATCCGCAGTCAGGGGACGGCTGCGCTGAGCGTCATCGGCTCGAGCGTCGATGGACTGAATGCGGCGGACTTCACTGTGCAGAATTTGACTCCAGGATTGTGGGCACCCGGCATGAGCAGTACTTTCCAAGTCCTCTTTGCGCCCTCTGCCACCGGTGCCCGCATTGCCACACTGCATCTCACCAGCAACGATCCATTGGCTGCCAGTTTTGACATTGCGCTCTCCGGCACGGGTGCTCCACGCACACCTGCGATTGATGTGGGGCTCTTCAATTATGGTTATGGACTGACCAGTGGGGTGAGCACGGTCAGCTTTGGTTCACCACCGCTTAGCACCAGCACTGTACGCACCTTTTTCATTCGCAACTATGGCACAGCGGACCTCACCGGACTGAGCGCAAGCACCAGCGGCACTCATGCCGCTGACTTCACCGTAGGCTCACTCAGTTCCTCGCCACTGGCGCCCTATGATGGACGCATCCTTGAGGTCACCTTCACACCTTCCGCCGCTGGCTTGCGCACGGCTGTGCTGCACATCATCAGCAATGACCCGGTGCATGGCAGCTTTGACATCAATCTCGTCGGCAACAACAGCGACTGGTTTTCTGATCTGCCGCGCACCACCATTGGTTGCCCAACATGGAATCGCCCTGACGCCAATGGCACCGGAGTGCCTGGCGGTTTGTCCCCCGGGGCGACAGCGACACCCTTTGATGTTGTCAGCTTCACCGTGAGCACCACGGGTGACTACACATTCAAATGCACCGGCACCACGCCAATCGATTGGAATGTTTATCTCATGCTCTACCGGGATGCCTTTGATCCCGCCAATCCGCTGCAAAATGTCGTGATTGGTGATGACGACTCGGCCGGTGGTCATGCCGCCGGATTCACCATCACCCTTCAGGCGGGGAGTCGGTATTTCATTGTGATCTCGGGCGCTGACAATGCGGCCTTCGGTCTCTATTCCCTACAGGTGAGCGGACCAGACAGCGCCATGCTCGAACCCAATATGCTCATCGAGCAACCGGCCAATCGCGGCTTTTTGAGTGGCAGCAGCAGCTACTTCGGCCCTGCCGCCGTCGGTGAAAGCGTCAGCAACACCTTTACTATACGCAACGTTGGTTATGCCAATCTCACAGGCCTGAGTCTGACGCTTGATGGACGTGATGCGGACCAGTTTAGCATCACTCAGGATCCACTCTCCACCATCACCGGTCCTTCTGGCACGGCTAATTTCACCGTGAGTTTCACCCCGAGCAGCCTTGGGCAAAAAAGCGTCGTCCTGCATCTCTCCAGCAATGATCCCAATTCGAATCCGTTCGACATCAATCTCATCGGCAATGCTCCTGTCGGCAGCGCCGACCTCACGGGGTTGACCACCACAGCCGGTGTCTTGGCGCCTGTCTTTGCGGGCACGACCACAGGTTACACCGCCACGGTTTCAGGCTCGATCACGAGCACCACCGTCACCGCCACCCGAGCGAATGCGACCCTGCAAGTCCGTATCAATGGCGGCAGTTATTCTGCGCTGACCTCCGGCATCCCCAGTGGTGCGCTGGCTCTCAATGTCGGCACAAACATCATCGAAATCAGAGTCGCCTCACAGGATGGACTAACCATCAAGATCTACACACTCACGATCACGCGGGCTGTTCCCGTGCTCGCCGCCGGTGATCTCGATCCGCTCAATCCAGCTTTCGTTGGCACCCTCGTTAATGCCACAGCCGTGCAACCGGATGGGAAGCTCATCATCGCGGGCAGCTTCACCACCGTGCTTGGCCAGACGCGCAACAACATCGCCAGGCTCAATGCTGACGGCACGCTCGACTCAGGTTTCAATCCCAATGTGAATGGTATCGTCAATTGCGTGGCGGTGCAGGCGGATGGGAAGATTTTACTCGGTGGCCAGTTCACCAGTGTGGGCGGCACCACGCGCAACCGCATCGCGCGGATAGCGACTGGAGGCACGCTCGAGTCGGGCTTCAATCCTAATGCAAACAACCCCGTCTATAGCGTGGTGGTGCAGGCGGATGGTCAGATTCTCATCGGGGGCGACTTCACCTCAGTGAGTGGGACAGCTCGCAACCGCATCGCGCGCCTGGCGGCTGGTGGCTCGCTCGATGGGGGCTTCAATCCTAATGTCAACAGCAGCGTCTTGAGCTTGGCCGTGCAGGGTAACGGGAAGATTCTGATCGGGGGGAGCTTTACCACTATCAGTGTGACGGCGCGCAATCGCATCGCTCGGGTGGACACCACAGGCACGCTCGACAATGCCTTTAATCCCAATGCCAATAACCCCGTCAATAGCGTGGCGGTGCAGGCGGACGGCAGGATTTTGCTCGGTGGAAGCTTCACCAGCATGGGCGGGATTGCTCGCAGCAACATGGCTCGTGTGGATGACACCGGCGCGCTCGACTCAAACTTCAATCCCAATGTAAGCTCCCTCGTCACCAGCATCGCATTGCAGACAGACGGGCGGATTCTACTCGGGGGAAGCTTCACCACCGTGAGCGGGGTCGGGCGCAACCGCATTGCGCGCTTAGCTGCTGCCGGCACGCTCGACTTGGACTTCAATCCCGATGCTAACAATACCGTCAACAGCGTGGCAGAGCAGGAGGATGGCAAGATCCTGCTCGGTGGCCTGTTCACCACCATTGGCGGGACCACACGCAATCGCTTCGCCCGGCTGCTGAATGATCCCGCAACTCAGACGCTGAGCGTGCCAACGATGACACAAGTCATCTGGACTCGCGGTGGTAGCTCCCCAGAAGTCTCTCAGGTGACCTTTGAGCAAAGTGTGGACAGCGGTGTGACCTGGACGCCGCTCGGCAACGGCAGCCGCGTAAACACCACCTCCAATTGGGAGCTCACTGGTCTCAATCTCCCCTACGGTGGTCAGATCCGTGCCCGTGGCCGTTCCACCAATGGCTTACAGAATGGCAGTTCAGGGCTGGTCGAATCCGTGCTTGGTTTCAGCTTCCCTCCAACCGTCACAGCCATCTCTCCGAACCGTGGCAGCACTTTTGGTGGCACTGCCGTGACGATCTCTGGAACCAACTTCTCCGGAGTCTCAAGCGTAACCATCGGTGGCATTGCAGCAACGAGCGTCGCAGTGACCAGTGGCACCACCATCACGGCTCTGACTCCGGCGAATGTGGCAGGTTCGGCCAGTGTCCTCGTCACCAACCCTGGAGGCACCAATGCGGCGAACACGCTCTTCACCTACTTTGTGCCGAGCAATAACGCCGACCTTTCGGCACTCTCGCTCACCACCGCAAAGATCAATGAACCCTTTGCTCCAGGCTCTCTGGCCTACACGTCCAGTGTGCCCTACACGACGAACAGCATCACGGTCATGCCCACCGCTGATCAGGTCAATGCCACGATCCAGGCGCGAGTCGGAATCAATGCCTTCGCCCTCGTGACCTCCGGTATCCCAAGCGCTGGCTTGGCTCTCGCCGTCGGAGCAAACGTCATTGAGATCAAAGTCACCGCTCAGGACGGAACGACGACGAAGACCTACACCATCACTGTCACAAGGGCGCAGGGACCGGTGATCGCCATCAGTGGAAACAGTTTGGAAATCACCAGTGGCGATAGTACTCCGGGAGTGGCGGACAATACTTATTTTGGTTCGGTGGCCATCGCATCGGGTTCTCGAACCCACGCCTTCACCATCGCCAACATGGGCGTTGCTGCCATGAACCTCACGGGCGCGCCAAAAGTACGCATCAGCGGGACTCATGCCGCTGACTTCAATGTGTCCATTGAGCCAGTCTCCCCGGTTGCCGTCAGCTCAAGCACCACATTCCAGATCACCTTTGATCCTGGTGCCATGGGGCTGCGTACATCCATGGTGAGCATTGATAGCGATGATCTGGAAAAGACCCCTTACACTTTTGCCATTTCCGGCAATGGCAGGATTTCCGGCCAAATTGCGCAGACCCTTGTCTTCACGCCGCCGCTGAAACTGTACCTGGCCGAAAATCCTTATACGCTCAGTGCGAGAACTAATTCAGGTCTACCTGTTGTTTTCTCGGTGGTATCGGGGCCGGCTAGCGTGCTGGGGAATGTATTGACGCTCACTGGCACGGGCGCAGTGAAGGTGCGTGCGAGCCAATCTGGGGATGCTGACTTCCTGGCAGCCACACCCGTGGAGCGCATAATCACAGTGGCCACAAACCCGCCGCCGCCGACTCTGACAAACCTCAGCCAGATTTACACCGGTACACCCCGCCCGATCACTGTCGTTGGGGCTGTGGGAACCGTGGAAGTGATGTATCAGGTGGGGCCATACACGACTCCCACACCGCCCATCAATGCAGGCTCCTATGTGGTGGAGGTGGTGGCGGGTGGCATCGCCAAGAGAGGCACTCTCGTTATCACGAAAGCGCCGCTGTTTGTGACCCCTGAAGATCAGCGCAAGTTTGCAGGCCAGGCGAATCCTGTGCTTGGATTTGGTTATAGTGGCTTCCTTGGCACCGACAATGCAATGAATTCGGTGACCAAGGCACCGGTGATCACCACGACAGCCACGATTGCGAGTGTGGGAGGCGTCTATCCCATCACTGCCAGTGGCGGAACCACGACTAACTATCTATTTGTTTATCAAAAAGGCACGATGAAGGTCGAAACCTTTGCCGCTTCCTATGAAGCCTTGCTGGTGGATGCCGGCACCCAGCGCCCTGCGGCCAAGCTGGAACTGACCGTGGCGGCGAGCAGCAAAACCTTCACTGCAAAACTCACCACAGCCACGGAGACGGCAGCGGTTGCTTTCAATGGCACGCTGGGAACACCCGCTCTCAATGAAACCGTGACCGGCACAGCCACGGTGAAGAGGGGGAGCAATACCTACCTGATGAACGTAACGCTGCCACTGACGGGTGATTTCACGGCCGAGGCCAAACTCAATGATTTGACGGTCGGCACTACCACCAATGGCCGCAAACTGCTAGCCCTGACCACTGGCCAGACGCTTGGCTACATCGGCACGCACAGCGCCCTGCTCGCCCCGGCGACTGCCGGTGCCGGTGTTCCCGCCGGAGCTGGATGGGCCGTGGCGACGATCGATGCCAAGGGCATGCTCAAACTTGCCGGCAAGCTGGCCGATGGTGCCGGCCTAACCGCTTCTCTTGCAGCGGATGTCAGCAGCAATCCTGGTTACCGGTTGTTCCTTCAGCCCTACACGCCAGCCCGCACCGGAGCCTTCATCGCCGGTGCCTTTGCCCTCAAGCCGCATCCTGATCTGACCGGGCGGCGCTTCGTGGCTTTCGAAGATGCTGCCGACCTCACCTGGGTGAAAGGGCTATGAACGCTGGACACCTCATACCGCGCTGGATTCGGTCCGGTGGTCACACGCTTCACCCTCGATCCCTGGATGCCGCCAGTCCCTGCCAAAGTAGGCGTCCCGGCGATCACTCTGACGCAGTTGTTGAGTTTGGCAGCGGATCGGTTCACAGCCCAATACAGCACGATTAACAGCCCGTCTTTTGCCGATCTTCCCACGACACTCGGGCTCAATGCCACGACCAATGTCGTGAGCGTCATCGCTCCTGTGACCACGCCCTTGAACACCACCAAATGGAAGGTCACCGTCACGCCCTCGACAGGTGCCTTCGTCGGCAGCTTCGAGCTGATGGATGCCGGCAAAAAGCGCCTCGTGCCCTTTGCCGGCATCATGCGCCAGCCATCAAGCGTCGACACCAGCGGTCTGATTGGTGACGGCAACTTCCTGCTGCCTTCGCTGTTACCCGCGCCTAACAATGAAATACTCTCCGGAGAAATAGGTTTTGAGCGGTAGTGGAAGATTTGAAAGCGCATCCTAACAAGATGCGCGGCAGTAGTGACCACCCCGATTGCAAAGCTCGCGCCAGTCTCGTGGAGCGCGGTGGCAAGCGTCAGCGCGACGCCGCTTTCGATTGCCTGACGGCGTTCCTAGACCTCAGAGTATTCTTCGCGCGCTCGAAAGCGGTGTCGCCGACGCATGGTCTTGTGCCTTGCATCTCTGCCAGCGCACTCCCAAACGTAGCCCCAACTCCAAATCCCATGTCCCTCCCCACACTCCCACTCACCACGCCCTCGCTTCTGTTTCCGGCGATCTCGCTGCTGATGCTGGCTTACACGAACCGGTTTCTCGGACTGGCTTCGGTGGTGCGCGGGCTTCACGCGGACTGGCGCTCAACCCGGGAGGCGATCCTGCTGGATCAGATTCGGAATCTGCGAAAGCGCATCCAGATCATCAAGCGCATGCAGACGCTCGGTGTGCTGAGTCTGATGATGTGCGTGGTCAGCATGGCACTGCTGTTCTTCGACCGACAGCTCGGCGGGCAGATCACCTTTGGAGTGAGCCTGCTGCTGATGCTGGGCTCGCTGACCTTGTCGCTGGTGGAGATCCAGATGTCCGGAACCGCACTGGACCTGCAATTGAAAGACGTGAAATGCCGTGAGGCGTGAAGGCTCCTGCTCATCATCAGTGTGCTCGCACAATGAACCTTGGAGGAGGGTAGTTCACCCCATGGTAAAACTTTCGAAAGCCAGCTCTGTTGGGCGCTGATGAAATATCCAATCAACAACCTCCTCAACTTCGCAGCCAAAACACGAGTCCCCCGCAGGCTGCTGGCTCTTACAGCTGCGACGGTGCTGCTAACTCTGGCTGCGCCAGCGGCCACCATCGACACGACCAAGCCGACACTGACGACGACGGCTCCCATTGCCACTTCGATCACCGGCACCCCTGGTGGCACGTTCAATGTGACCGGTACGGCCAAAGACAACATCGGCGTGGCCCGTGTGCAGGTTTCGCTCAATGGTGGCGCACCTGCGTCCGCCACCCTGACCACTCCCGGCGCGCTGACGACACTTTATAACTACACGCTGCAGCCGCCTGGTGGCTACAACACGATTCGCGTGCAGTCCTTTGATGCGGGTGGCAATGCCTCCGCCATCATCACACGGAACTTCACGTATGTGGTCAAGGTGGCGTTGACGGTGAACGTCTCTGGTCCTGGCACCGTCACCGGCAAGCTGGCCGGCGCGGTTTACCAAGTGGGCAAGAGCTATGTCCTCACCGCTGTGCCTGCCGGACCAGGTGTCACGAATATCTCCAATGGCTGGACGGGCACTGGTCTCAGCGCCCCGGCCACATACCTGCCGAGACTTGCTTTCGTGTTCAGCGATGCGCTGGCCCTGAACCCCGTCATCAGCGCGTCCTTCCTCGTTAATCCATTCACCTCTGCGGTGATCGGCAACTTCAATGGGCTGGTCAAGGCCAGCGGTCAGGCTGCGAGCAATGAAAACTCCGGCTTCATTAATCTGCTGGTCTCCACCTCCGGCAGCTTCACCGGCACGCTGAAGATCGACCGCCTGATTCTCCCGCTCGCAGGGAAATTTGATAACGCAGGCCATGCCGTGTTCGGTGCCGCGTATGCCAGCTCAGTCACCGTGGTTCGGCCTGGCAAGTCCAGCATGATCCTCAGCGGGGTCACCCTTGATCTGGCTGCCGGCGGCACCCATCAGATCACGGGACTGTTGGGCGAGCAGGGTCGCGATGCCGTGCTGCCCTGGTCCTCTCTCGTGGCCGACCGTGCCGCCTTCACTCTGGCGAGCCCCGTGCCTGCGAAATACACGGCTAACAAAGGTTACTACACCGTGGCGATCCCATCCCAAGCGCAGGTCAATGGTCTCGTCGCCGCAAACTTCCCTCAGGGCGATGGCATCGGCTCCATCACCGTAACTCCCGCTGGCTTGATGACCTTCACAGGGGTGTTGGCTGATGGTACTACAGTCACCGCGAGTGCGCCGCTCAGTGCGGCATTGACCAGTCCTCTGTTCGCCCAGATCTACCTTTCCAGAGCTGGTTCCTTCGGCGGCCTGATCACGCTCGATGACAGTCAGCCCAACCACGACCTTTTGGGCTCGGGCTTCCTTTGGTTCAAGCCTTACCTGGGCGGCCAGTACTATCCGTATGGCTGGCCTGAAGGCGTGAGCACGCTTCCACGCGGCGCGAAATACCTCGCCGTGGCTGGCACCTCCGTGCTGCCAGGCCTGTCAGTCGTCGCACGCACCTTCCAAAATGCCTTGCTGACATTCCGGCAGGGCGGACTAACCAACGAAGTGAAAATTCCGTTGCACATCTCACCGCTCAATGTGGTGACCCGTTTCGGCATCCCCGCAGATCCCAGCTACTCGCTGATCCTCACCGCTGCCAACGGCAGGTTTGCCGGCACCTTCACCCACACCGACGGCACCAAGCCTGCCTACAGCGGCGTTATTTTGCAGAAGGGTAGTGACTCAGGGGGCTATGGCTACTTCCTCGCTCCCACTCTCAAGATTATCGGCGGCGGACTCTCCGGTCACCTCAGTCTCAAGCCCTCCCAAGGACCGCTGCCGGTCAATCTCAGATCAGCTGGCAGCTTCGTCATCCTGTCAAAATCAGGCATCACCAACGTCCCCACCTCGGCGATCACCGGAGACATCGGCACCAGTCCCATCACCGGTGCCGCGATTGGCTTGGAGTGCGCGGAAGTGACTGGCACCATCTACACCGTCGATGCCGCTGGTCCTGCCTGCCGGATTCAAGATGCCGTTAAATTGACAGCTGCAATCGGCGACATGGAGACCGCTTTCACCGATGCTGCCGGGCGCACTCTGCCCGATTTCACTGAACTCGGCGCTGGCGATATTAGTGGGATGACACTCACCCCAGGCCTCTACAAATGGAGCAGTTCGGTGGGCATCACCAACGGGGTGACACTCACCGGCGGCACCGAGGATGTCTGGATTTTCCAGATCGCCGCCGATCTAACCGTTGCGAGCGGTGCCATCGTGACACTGGCCGGTGGCGCCCAGGCCAAGAACGTTTTCTGGCAGGTGGCCGGCCAGACGACCCTGAACACGTCCGCTCAGTTTAAGGGCATCATTCTCTGCAAGACCCTGATTGCCATGAAGACCGGTGCCACGCTGAAGGGTCGCGCCATGGCCCAGACTGCCGTGACTTTGGAGCAGAATGCCGTGACACAACCTTGAGGTTGCTGGCGCTTCCAAGTTCGTCCGTTAAAGGTTAGAGGTTTCGCCCGTGCTTTGTCGTGGACCGCACACTCCGTGTGCGGTTTTCGAGTTGGTGGGCTCACCGTTGCAGTCCCCCAAGGAGCGAGGCCTTCCAGGCCTCAGCCACCCTGATGGCTGTATACCATCACTCCTTGTCGGGTTAAGAGGTGATGCCGCCTTTCGCCACAGAGCGCGGACTTCAGTCCGCAGAATGCTGACCTCACCCAATGCCCGTTCCATACCCTCGAACTTCTTCAACCCGAGGCTGTGGGTTCGCCCGAGGCCGTGAAGAAGCATGGCCTAACCGTCGATGTCACCACCGAGGTCAACACCATCCCCGGCCTCGTCGCCACCATCGAGAAACACTAGGCCTGAGCAGCGAGAGCCAGCATTCTGATCCCTCCCCCCCCTCGGGTAGAGGTTAGGTGGGGGGTTTGGGCCGATGAGCGATAAGGCCGCTATTCGCACAACCAAATCCACTCCTCACCCCAGCCCTCTCCTCGCGGAGGAGAGGGGGTCTGAGCTCTGGTCCCTCCCTTGGGGAGAGGCTAGGTGAGGGGTCTGGGCTGATGAGCGAAAGTGCCTCCATCGGACTTCCACACCACCACTCCTCACCCCAGCCCTCTCCTCTCCGAGGAGAGGGGGCCAGCAGTCTGATCCCTCTCCCTCTTGGGGAGAGGCTAACTACCTGTTCGTTTACCTGAAGGGCACGATGAAGGTCGAGACCTTTGCAGCCTCGTATGAAGCCTTGCTGGTGGATGCTGATAGCCTGCTCCCATCGGCCAAACTAGAGCTGACCGTGACAGCGAGCAGCAAGACTTTCACCGCCAAGCTCACCACGCCCACGGAGACAGCGGTGGTTGCCTTGCCGGGCACGCTGACGACCAACACTCTCACTGAAATAGGGACCGGAACCGCCGCGATAAAGAAGGGTGCGAACACTTATCTCGTGACGGTGACGCTTCCACTGACGGGTGACTTCAGTGCTGAGGCCAAACTCAATGGCACAACGATCGGCATGGCCACGGATGGCCGTAAACTACTGGCTCTGGCCACCGGCCAAACGCTGAGTTACATCGGCACGCACAGTGCTCTGCTGGCCCCGGCGACTGCTGATGAAGGTGTCCCCGCCGGTGCAGGCTGGGCGGTGGCGACGATTGATGCCAAGGGCCTGCTCAAGCTCGCTGGCAAGCTGGCGGATGGCACCACTTTGACTGCCTCACTAGCAGCGGATGTCAGCAGCCATCCTGGTTATCGATTGTTCCTCCAGCCCTACACCCCAGCCCGCACTGGAGCTTTCATCGCGGGTGCCTTCACCCTAAAGCAGCACCCTGATGTGGCAGGCAGGCGCTACGTCGCCTTTGAAGATGCGGCTGACCTCACTTGGGTGAAAGCGCGCCGTGATCTGGACACCTCTTACCGCGCTGGATTCGGTCCCGTGAATACACGCTTCACCCTAGATCCCTGGCTGCCGCCGGCGGCGGCCAAGGTGGGTGTTCCGGCGATCACTCTCACTCAGCGGCTGGGTTTAACAGCGAATCAGTTCACGGCTCAGCACAGCACCATCAACAGCACGTCGTTTGTCGATCTACCCATGACCCTCGGACTCAATGCCACGACCAATATCGTGAGTGTGAGTGCGCCGCTTGCGAATCTCACGAAATGGAAAGTCACCGTCACTCCAGCGACGGGCGCATTCGCCGGCAGCTTCGTGCTGACCGATGCCGGTAAATTGCGCATCGTGCCCTTTGCGGGCATGATGCGTCAGCCCCCGAGCACCGACCCCAGCGGCCTGATCGGCGACGGCAACTTCCTGCTGCCTTCGCTGTTACCCGCGCCTAACAATGAAATTCTCTCCGGAGAAATCGGCTTTGAGCGGTAAAAAATGCGTGAGCCTTACATCTGGCTCACTCGCGTGTGTGCCCTTCAAAGAGCGAAATGCTCACGCCTTCCGCTGCAGTGGAAGGTTTGAACGAGAAAACTAACAAGAGGTATGGCGGCATCGAACTTGCGCTAGCGTCGTGGAGTGCGGTGGCAAGCGTCAGCGCGACACCGCTTTTGATTGCCTGACCGCGTTCCTGGACTTCAGCATCTTTTTCCGGCGCTCGAAAGCGGTGTCGTCGATGAAAGGCTTTGCGCCTTGCATCTCTGCCACCGCACTCCACGACGCTGCCGCGATTCCAGGCGGTCAAAATTGGATGCGATCCAATCTCATGTTCCTCCACCTATTTCACCTGCACGGGATGCATGAGATAGGCGATGAGGTCGCGGATTTGATCGGGTTGAAAAGCGAGGAGAAGACCCTCGGGCATCATGGACATGGGGGAGGTTTCCTGTTTGGCGATCCCGGTCTTTTCAAGTGTCGTTTCTCCGGTGAGTTGGCGCAGGGTCAGGGTGCGGGCGTCTTGACTGGCGATGACACCACTGAGGATGCGGCCATCTTTGAGCGTGATGAGACTCATGCGGAAATCGGCACTGACCACGCCGCTGGGATCACCGATGTTTTCCAGCAGGTAGTCGAGGTTGGCACGCCCTGAGCCGGTGAGATCGGGACCGATTTTACCGCCTGTGCCATACATCTGATGGCAGGCGGAGCAGACGGCGGTGAAGAGCACACGGCCCTGGCTGAGATTGGCCTTGGCCAGCGTGGCGGCATTGAGCTGCTTTTTGAGTTTCTCGATGAGCTGCTTTTTGTCGGCGGCGGACTCACGCAGTTCACCCCAGACTTCGGATAACTTGTTGGTTAGGTTTTTGTTCTCAAAAGCGCGGATCTGGCGTGCGTGAAAAGCGCTGACTTCGCTGCGGGCAATCTGGTTTTTGCCCACGCTTTCGAGCATTGCAGCCGCCCAGACGGGGCGGGAGACGAGCGTGTCGAGCACGGCTGGGCGGTCAGCAGTGGAGAACTTGCGGTAGTCTTTCACAAGGCGCTGGCCGATGGCGGGATCGTCAAAGAGGGCAAGTCCGCGCACGGCGGTCACGTTGAGCCCGCGCACTTCCAGGAGTGATTCGCACGCTGCCCGGAGATCGGCCGGGCGGGCGTCGATGAGTGTCTTGAGCGCCGCCTCGCGAGTGGGCAGATCGGTTTGGTCATCGAGTGCGATCTTCTTCACGTCATCGAGTGCTCGGCCATCGCCGAAGAGGATGGAGAGGTCGCGAACCTGGACCGCTTGAGCTTTCGCCAGAATGGCAAAGGCATCCCAGCTTGTCGGCTTCGGCACCTTGCGCAGGCCTTTGAAGGCTTCAGCCATGCCTGCGAGAAGGCTCGGGATCTGCCCGGACTTCGCGTTGGCTAGCAGAGCATTCAGGGATTCCGGCTGCGTGGCTAGGCTGCGGGTGATCCACTTCAGCGTCTTCGGCCAGGTGCAATGCTGCGCGATCTTCACCAGTGCTGCCGGATCATGCTTGGCCAGTGGGCTGATGCCGAACCAGACCATGTGCGGCAGGAAGGGATCATCGGCATGCTCCGCGTGCTTGAGCAGTTCGATGGCGAGATCTGAGCGATACTTCAATGGCAGGCGTTGAAGCGTGGAGGCCAGCGTGAGATGGACGAGACTGGAGGTGTCGGTGCGGGCGAGATTCAGGAAAATGTCAGGCTCCTGAATTTCATGAATGGCCTGCGGATGCTGTCCGCCTGTGATCAGGTCGATGGGCCAAAACTGCGTCAACTCGCGGATCGCCAACACACGCTGATGTTCATCACCCTTCAGGTCGGCTTTCGGCCAGGGTTTCCGCCAGGCAAAAGGCGTTTCCGGTTTCTTTGCGTCTCCATAACTGATGCGGAAGATGCGCCCGCTGGTGCGGTGCACGCCGGTGCTTTCGTGGCATTCACCGGTGTCACTCCAGTCCAGGATAAAACCGCTGCCGTCGGGGCCGGTGCTGATCTCGATGCCCCGGAACCAGAGGTCATCGCTGAGAAAGACGTCGGGCTCGTGCTTGCCGGTGTAACCACTTCCAGTGCGCTCCAGACGTTCCACATTGGCGCGGCGACCGTGCATGTTGAGGGTGAAGAGTTTGTTACGGTATTGGTTGGGCCATTGATCGCCCTGATAGATCATCATGCCGATGTGGGCGTGACCGCCTCCGAAATTGTTGGCCTTGCCGTCGCGTGAATCGCTCCATTTGCCGCTGCGGTCGTAGTGGTAGTGATCGGCGATGGTGTCGAGCTTCTCATAGACGAAGGGATTGCTCGTGCTGGAGTCCACCAGATGCGCGCCGGGTATGAGGTGCC
Organism: Verrucomicrobiaceae bacterium; assembly: GCA_947477755.1. Lineage (GTDB taxonomy): Bacteria > Verrucomicrobiota > Verrucomicrobiia > Verrucomicrobiales > Verrucomicrobiaceae > Prosthecobacter. The sequence continues at coordinate 14,629 of CANJVS010000026.1, forward strand.
AGAGATGGCCGGTGACGGTGTTGATGAAGAACATCTCGCCATGTTGATCCCAATCATGGCCCCAGGGATTCGTGGTGCCGTGCGTGAGGACTTCGACGATTTTCCGCTCGGGATGAAAG